>NZ_JAGMUE010000097.1:78644-156029 GCF_019049165.1 Streptomyces sp. AC627_RSS907 | reverse complement strand
GGGTTGGGGCCGGCGGCGGCGTCGGCTCGGGGCGCGCCGGCGACGGCCGCGGGGGTGGCGGGGGCGGTGGTTCGGGCTTCGGGGCGGGCGGTGCCGGTGGAGGCGGCTTCGGCGCCGGCGGAGGCGGGGGAGTGGGCTTCGGAGGCGGCGTCGGAGTCGGAGTCGGGGTGGGGGTCGGCGTGGGCGTCGGTGAGGGCTCGGGGCACGGCGGGAAGGTGGGCCAGGAGGCGTTCCCGGCGACCGACACCGCGCCGGTGTCGCCCGGTCCGTTCGACACGTACGCACAGGCGTCGGCACGCGCCGGGTCGAGCGGCGCGCCGACGACGGTGAACGCGAGTGTCACCAGGGCCAACGCCCGTACGACCAGGGCGGATCGGGCCGGTTCGGGTCCATGCACGTCGCCGATCATGGAGCCTGGCGCGCCGGGCCACGTCCCGGTGCCGGACGGTTGCCCCGAACGAGGGATTCGGGCCGGTCGGCGGTTTGACCGGCCCGATGCCGCGCGCGCCCGGTCTCGTACTTCCGTACGAAGCGCCAGAGGGTCGCGTGCCGTGCCCGGACCGTGCTCGGCGACCGCGGCGACCGCGGCGACCGCGGCGACTGAGGCGAGGGGGAGGAAGACCGCTCGGCGCCGGACACCGCCCGCTCCCCGGCGCGTACTCCGTGTCGTGTGCGGCGGCGTGGCCGGCCGTCCCGCGCCGTCACGGTGGAACGGGGATCGACGATGAGGATCCCCTGGCGGAGCGCCCCGCTCGTGGCGAGTGCCGCGGCGGCGCCGGCGCTGACGGCACGCGGGCGTCGGCGGGCAAGCTGTCCACCGCCACGAAGCCCAAGTTCGGCGAGCTGGTGACCGACGGGACGGGCCGCGCCCTCTGCGTTGCCCGGCGGGGTCACCCGTCCCGACGGCACCGGGGAACGGATCACCGGCGGTCGGCCGGTGTGCCGCCAGGAGGCACCAACCGTCAGCGTGTCGGCGGTACCTGGTACGCCGTCGCACCCGACGAAAGGTCGATCGGTGTGCCGAAGAAGCAGCGACCACGTGCGGACGCGGAGGGGAACGGTCCCGTTCGCGCGCTTTGGCATGCCTTGGCAGGTGGCACGTGCCGCGGGCAGTGACCTGGAACGGACGGTCATTTTCCGTTTGGACTCGCCCGTTTGGCGGGCGATCAGTAGCCTCAGCTCGAACACCGGATCGCCTACGCCCTTGGAGAGCCAGATGGAGCGTCCCGCCTGGGCCCCGCGGAGCATCGACATCTCGGTGCCCAGCGTGTCCCGGATCTACGACTTCTACCTGGGCGGTTCGCACAACTTCGAGGTCGACCGGGAAGCGGCCCGCAGGGCCATGGAGTTCATGCCGGGACTCCCCAAGATCATGCAGGCGAACCGGGCGTTCATGCGCCGTGCCGTGCGCTTCGCGGCCGACGAGGGCATCGACCAGTTCCTGGACATCGGCTCCGGCATCCCCACCTTCGGCAACGTCCACGAGGTCGCCCGGCACGGCCGGCCGGGTGCCCGTGTGGTGTACGTCGACCACGACCCGGTGGCGGTCGCGCACAGCCAGGCCGTCCTGGAGGGCGACGACGACACCGACGTCGTGGCCGCGGACCTCCTCAAGCCGCGGGAGATCCTCTCCAGCCCCCAGGTGGAGCGGCTGATCGACCTGAATCGGCCGGTGGCCGTGCTGTTGGTTGCCATACTGCACTTCGTGGAAGACGCGGACGACCCCTACGCGGCGGTGGCCGAGCTGACCGGCGCGCTCGCGCCCGGCAGCCTGCTCGTGCTCACGCATGCCTCGTACGAGGGGATCCCGCTGCCCGCCGAGCGGGCCGGGGGCGCGGTGGACGTGTACAAGGACATCCGCAATCCGCTGATCATGCGTTCGCGCGAGGAGATCGCGCGGTTCTTCGAGGGGTACGACATGGTGGAACCCGGACTGGTTCCGATGCCGCGCTGGCGGCCCGAAGGGGCGCCGGAGGACGAGGACCCGTACGCGTTCTCCGGGTTCGCCGGCGTGGGGCGTACGGCGTGATCGCGGAGCCGGACGGGCCGGAGGACAGACTGCGCCGGTTCGCCACCATCTGGAGCCGGGCGGTCTTCCCGGTGACCTCGACGTCGGCGACCCGGCCCGAGTTCGAGGAACGACTGCTGCCGCTGGCCCGCCGGCTGAGCGAGGTGCTGCGGGCGCGGAGCTTCGACGCGGAGCGGGCCAGGGCGGTCGGCGCCGCGCTCGTCGACGCGCACTGCACCGACCCCGAGGCGCTCGCCCGGACCCTGGACTGTGTCGACGCCTACCTCGTGCTGTACTGCGGCGAGGACGGCGACCCCGAGGGCATGCGGGCGCGTTCGGCACGCCTTCAGCACGCCATGGCGGCCGGGTTCGCCGGGGCGCTGCGCGAGCGCACGCTGGCGGAGCAGGAGGCCATCGCGCAGGCCGCCCTGAAGGCGCAGGGCGTGGTGGCCGAGGCGCTGCACGCCAGCGAGGCCCGCTTCCGCGCGGTCTTCGAGGGCGCCGCCATAGGCATCGGCATCGCCGACCTGGACGGCAACGTCCTCCAGGTCAACGGCGCGTTGATGCGCATGTTCGGCATCGCCGACCCGACGCTGGGCGGCCGCCGGGCCACGGAGTGGACGCATCCCGACGACGCGCCGCAGATCTGGCGGCTCTACGACGAGCTGGTGCGCGGCGAACGCGAGCACTACCACGTGGAGAAGGCCTTCTACCGGCCCGACGGGACGGTCCTGTGGACCAACCTGACCGTCTCCCTGCTGCGCGACGCCGACGGCACCCCGCAGTACCAGCTCGCGCTGATGGAGGACACCACCGAGCGCCGGCTGCTCAACCTGCGACTGCGCTACGAGGCCACGCACGACGCGCTCACCGGCCTGCCCAACCGCAGCTTCTTCTTCGAACGCCTGGAGAAGGCGCTGGGCGCCGGCCCGGGGCAGCGCTTCGGCCTGTGCTACCTCGACCTCGACGGCTTCAAGACCGTCAACGACAGCCTCGGCCACGCGGCCGGAGACCGGCTGCTCGTCGAGGTCGCCGACCGGCTGCAGGCCTGTGCCACCGCTCCCGGTGAGATGGTCGCCCGGCTCGGCGGGGACGAGTTCGTCGCGCTGACCACCGGCCCGGACACCCGGCACGAGGTCGACGAACTGGCCGCGCGCATCATGAACGCGCTGCTCGCGCCGATCAGCGTGGACGGCCGCGAACTGACCGTGCGCGGCAGCATCGGCATCGTCGAGGGTCCCGCGGGCGAGCGCAGCCCGGCGGAGGTGCTGCGCAGCGCCGACATCACCATGTACCGGGCCAAGTCGGCGGGCGGCAACCGCTTCGAGCTCGCCGACCCGGAGGCCGACGCCCGTGTCATCACCCGGCACGGACTGACGACCGCGCTGCCGACGGCCCTGGAACGGGGCGAGTTCTTCATCGAGTACCAGCCCCTCGTGCACCTCGGCGACGGCAGCGTCCGGGGCGCCGAGGCGCTGGTGCGCTGGCTGCACCCGCAGCACGGCGTGCTCGGCCCGGACCGGTTCATCCCGCTCGCCGAGCACACGGGGCTGATCGTCCCGCTGGGACGCTGGGTGCTGGAGCAGTCCGTGCGCCAGGCCCACGCCTGGCGGGAGCGGTACGGCGAGACCACCGCCGCGGGCCCGCTGCGCATCAACGTCAACCTGTCGCCCTGCCAGCTCACCCACCCCGGGCTGGTCCAGGACACCGTCGACATCCTGGAGCGGACCGGCGTCGCACCGGACGCGCTCTGCCTGGAGGTGACGGAGTCCGCGCTGATCGGCGCGGACGACGACCTGCTGAAGCCGCTGCGCCGGCTGGCCGAGATGGGCGTCGACATCGCCCTGGACGACTTCGGCACCGGCTACTCCAACCTGGCCAACCTGCGCAGGCTGCCGGTGAGCGTCCTCAAGCTCGACCGTTCGTTCACGCAGAGCATGCAGCAGTTCCCGGCGGACCCCGTCGACCTGAAGATCGTCGAGGGGATCGTCGCGCTGGCCCACAGCCTGGACCTCGCGGTCACCGTGGAGGGCGTGGAGACCGGCGCCCAGGCCGAGCAGTTGCGCGTACTGGGCTGCGACACGGCCCAGGGCTGGTACTACGCCCGCCCGGGACCACCGGAGCGGCTGCACGAACTGGCGCTGGTGGACGCCACCGGCTGAACGGGACTCCGGCCCCGGGCCGCCTACGCTGCGGTGGCTCACCGGGGGCGTACGCCCGGGCGACGCCCGGCAGGTGCCCGGGCCGCCCCGCAGGGGCCCGTCAGCGCTCCAGCAGCATCCGCTGGAGCTCCCGCGCGGCCCTCGGCGGAGCCACGTCGCTGCGGTGGGCCAGGGCGATGGTGCGGTGCAGGCCCGGGCGGGCCAGCGGCGTCACCCGCAGCCCCCGCCCCGACCGCGCCGCCACCATCCGGGGCACCACCGCCATCCCCAGGCCCGCCCGCACGAACCCCAGCACCGCGTCCATCTCGCCGCCCTCCACGGCGAAGTCCGGCTCGAACCCGGCGGCGCGGCACGCCGCCACGGTCAGCTCCCGCAGGTCGTACCCGTGCCGGAACATCACCAGGCGTTCGCCCTCCAGGTCGGCGATGCGCACGGCCCGCCGCCCGCCGCCCGGCCGGGGCCACTCCGGGGACGACACCACGACCAGGTCCTCCCGCAGCAGCTCCACCGTCGTCAGGGCCGGCGACGCGGTGGGCAGCGGGAGCACCACCAGCGCCAGGTCGAGCGCGCCGCGCGCCAGTTCCCGTACGAGGTCGTGCGAACCGCCCTCCTCGATCATGAGCCGGATGCCGGGATACCGGTCGTGGAACGCCCGCAGCACGTCCGGCAGCAGCCCGGTGCACAGGCTCGGGGTGGCGCCCAGCCGCACCCGTCCGCGCCGCAGCTGCACCAGTTCCAGCACCTCGTGCCGGGCGGTGTCCGCGTCGGCCAGGATGCGCCGGGCCAACGGGAGCAGGGCCTCTCCGGCGTCGGTGAGCGTGATGTTGCCCCGTGCGCGCTGGAACAGGTCCGCGCCCAGCTCCCGCTCCAGCGCCTTGATCTGCTGCGACAGCGACGGCTGCGCCACGTGGACCGTCTCCGCGGCCCGGGTGAAGTGCCGGGTCTCGGCGACCGCGACGAAGTACTGGAGCTGCTGCAACTGCATACCGTCAGCATAGGTCCCTGATAGCCAAAGCCTATGGAAACGAGCCGGACCATGTCTTGGACCGATGGCTCCCTTCCCCCGTAGTGTCCTGTGACATGGCTCTGGCAACGCGGACGGACCGACGGCCGTCCATGGCGCGCACCGTGTGGGACTCGACCGTCGGCAAGAAGACAGTGATGGCGGTCAGCGGTCTCGTCATGCTGCTCTACCTGGTCGCCCACATGATCGGGAACCTGAAGATCTTCTTCGGCGCGGGCGAGTTCAACCACTACGCCCACTGGCTGCGCACGGTCGGCGAGCCGTTCATGCACTACGAGTGGACGCTGTGGCTGATCCGCGTCGTGCTGGTCGTCGCCGTCGTCGCCCACGCCGTCTCCGCGTACCAGCTCAGCCGCCGCGACATCAAGGCGCGGCCCAGCAAGTACGTCCACAAGAAGCCGCGGGCCAGTTACGCGACGCGCACCATGCGCTGGGGCGGGATCATCCTCGCTCTGTTCATCGTCTGGCACATCCTCGACCTGACCACCGGCACCGTGCACTCCGGCGGCTTCGAGACGGGCAAGCCCTACCAGAACGTCGTGGACACCTTCTCCACCTGGTACGGCAACGCCGTCTACATCGTCGCGGTGCTCGCCGTCGGCATGCACATCCGGCACGGCTTCTGGAGCGCCGCCCAGACCCTCGGCGCCGGCAGCCGCACCCGCGACCGCGCCCTGAAAACCGTCGCCAACGTCCTCGCGCTGCTGCTCACGGCCGGCTTCGTCGCCGTACCCGTGGGCGTCATGACCGGAGTGGTGAGCTGACCATGACTTCCTACGCCGACTACACGACCGGTGAGCCGGTCGCCGACACCAAGGCCCCCGCCGGCCCGGTCAACGAGCGCTGGGACAAGCGCCGCTTCGAGGCCAAGCTGGTCAACCCCGCCAACCGGCGCAAGCACACGGTCATCGTGGTCGGCACCGGCCTGGCAGGCGGCTCCGCCGGTGCCACGCTCGCCGAACAGGGCTACCACGTCGTCCAGTTCTGCTACCAGGACTCACCCCGCCGTGCCCACTCGATCGCCGCGCAGGGCGGCATCAACGCGGCCAAGAACTACCGCAACGACGGCGACTCCGTCCACCGCCTGTTCTACGACACCGTCAAGGGCGGCGACTTCCGGGCGCGCGAGTCCAACGTGCACCGTCTGGCGCAGATCTCCGTGGAGATCATCGACCAGTGCGTGGCGCAGGGCGTCCCCTTCGCCCGCGAGTACGGCGGCCTGCTCGACACCCGCTCCTTCGGCGGCGTCCAGGTCTCCCGTACGTTCTACGCCCGCGGCCAGACGGGGCAGCAACTGCTGCTCGGCGCCTACCAGGCCCTCAGCAGGCAGATCGCGGCCGGCAACATCGAGATGCACCCGCGCACCGAGATGCTGGACCTGATCGTCGTGGACGGCCGGGCACGCGGCATCGTCGCCCGGGATCTGATCACCGGGAAGATCTCCACCTACTTCGCGGACGCCGTGGTCCTGGCGAGCGGCGGCTACGGCAACGTCTTCTACCTGTCGACCAACGCCATGAACTCCAACGCGACCGCGATCTGGCGGGCGCACCGGCGCGGCGCCTACTTCGCCAACCCCTGCTTCACGCAGATCCACCCGACCTGCATCCCGCGCACCGGCGACCACCAGTCCAAGCTGACGCTGATGAGCGAGTCGCTGCGCAACGACGGCCGGATCTGGGTGCCCAGGGCCAAGGGCGACGACCGGCCCCCGAACGAGATCCCCGAGGACGAGCGCGACTACTACCTGGAGCGCATCTACCCGTCCTTCGGCAACCTCGTCCCCCGCGACATCGCCTCCCGCGCCGCGAAGAACGTCTGCGACGAGGGCAGGGGAGTGGGCCCCGGCGGCCAGGGCGTCTACCTGGACTTCGCCGACGCCATCGAGCGCATGGGCCGCAAGGCGGTCGAGGCCAAGTACGGCAACCTCTTCGACATGTACCAGCGGATCACCGACGAGGACCCGTACGAGGTGCCGATGCGGATCTACCCCGCCGTGCACTACACGATGGGCGGCCTGTGGGTCGACTACGACCTGCAGACCACCGTCCCCGGCCTGTTCGCCATCGGCGAGGCCAACTTCTCCGATCACGGCGCCAACCGGCTCGGCGCCTCCGCGCTGATGCAGGGCCTGGCCGACGGCTACTTCGTCCTTCCGGCCACGATCAACGACTACCTCGCCCGCAACCCGCTGGGGGACGAGGTGGGCGCCGGCCACCCGGTGGTCCAGGAGGCGCTGGCCGAGACCGAGGACCGGCTGAACCTGCTGCTGTCCGTGGACGGCGACCGTACCCCGGACTCCTTCCACCGCGAACTCGGCGAGCTGATGTGGGAGTTCTGCGGCATGGCCCGCACCGACGCCGGCCTGCGCAAGGCGCTGGAGCGGATCCCGCAGATCCGCGAGGAGTTCTGGCGGCGGATCAAGGTCCCGGGCACCGGCGAGGAGTTCAACCAGTCCCTGGAGAAGGCCAACCGCATCGTCGACTACCTGGAGCTCGCGGAGCTGATGTGCCTCGACGCGCTGCACCGGACCGAGTCCTGCGGCGGCCACTTCCGCGAGGAGTCCCAGACCCCCGACGGCGAGGCGGCCCGCAAGGACGACGAGTTCGGTTACGCCGCCGCCTGGGAGTTCACGGGCACCGGCGAGGCGCCCACCCTGCACAAGGAAGACCTGGTCTTCGAGTACGTCCACCCCACCCAGCGGAGCTACGCATGAAGCTCACCCTGCGCGTCTGGCGGCAGAAGAACGCCGACGCCGAAGGCGCCATGTCCACGTACGAGGTGGACGGCATCTCCCGCGACATGTCCTTCCTGGAGATGCTCGACACCCTCAACGAGGAACTCATCCTCAAGGGCGAGGACCCCGTCGCCTTCGACCACGACTGCCGCGAGGGCATCTGCGGCGCGTGTTCACTGGTCATCAACGGCGACGCCCACGGCCCCGAGCGCACCACCACCTGCCAGCTCCACATGCGGTCCTTCCAGGACGGCGACACCATCGACATCGAGCCGTGGCGGGCCTCCGCCTTCCCGGTCGTGAAGGACCTGGTCGTCGACCGCTCGGCCTTCGACCGGATCATCCAGGCCGGCGGCTACATCACCGCGCCGACCGGCGCCGCGCCCGAGGCGCACGCCACCCCGGTGCCGAAACCTGACGCCGACTTCGCCTTCGAGCACGCGGAGTGCATCGGCTGCGGGGCATGTGTCGCGGCCTGCCCGAACGGGGCGGCGATGCTGTTCACGTCCGCGAAGGTCAACCACCTGAACGTCCTGCCGCAGGGCGCGCCCGAACGCGAGACGCGGGTGCTTGACATGGTGGCGCAGATGGACGACGAGGGCTTCGGCGGCTGCACCCTCACCGGCGAGTGCGCGACGGCCTGCCCCAAGGGCATCCCGCTGGTGTCCATCACCAGCATGAACAAGGAGTGGCTGCGGGCCACGCGCAAGGTGGCGAAGAGGTAGCCCGACCGGACGTTCGCCGAGAGGTGCGGACGGACGGGGCCGGGAGAGGTGCTCCTCCCGGCCCCGTCTCGCTTTCGCCCCCGGCATTCAACAGCCCCACATCCACTCTCCCGGCCCAGGTCACGCACCGGCCAACCGGCAGCGGAAGAACAGGAGCGGCGGACCGTACACCGTCGGTCCGCCCTCGCCGCCCCGGCCCGTGACCAGGAGAGTGCCATGTCCGGCGTACTGACCGCAGACCGACCCCCGAAGCCCGCCGCACCCCGCCGCTACACCGTCACCCTCGCCCGTGACGAGGAGGAGGTGCGGGCCGCGCAGCGGCTGCGGCACGACGTCTTCGCCGGGGAGATGGGCGCCCTGCTGGCGAGCCCGCAGCCCGGGTACGACGTCGACCCGTTCGACGCGTACTGCGACCACCTGCTCGTGCGTGAGGAGGTGACCGGGCAGGTGGTCGGCACCTACCGGCTGCTGCCGCCGGAGCGCGCGGCCGTCGCCGGGCGGCTGTACGCGCAGGGCGAGTTCGATCTCGCCCCGCTGGACGCGATCCGCCCCGATCTGGTCGAGGTGGGCCGTTCCTGCGTGCACCCCGACCACCGGGACGGCGCTGTCATCGGGCTCATCTGGGCCGGGATAGCCCGCTACATGACCGAGCGGGGCCACGAGTGGCTGGCCGGCTGCTGCTCGATCCCGCTCGCCGACGGCGGCGCCCTCGCCGCGGGCACCTGGGACCGGGTGCGGGCGGGGCACCTGGCACCCGAGGAGTACCGGGTACGGCCACTGCTCCCGTGGATCCCGCGCGTCGCCGCGCCCGCCGGCCGGACCGAACTCCCGGCCCTGCTGCGCGGCTACCTCCGGCTCGGAGCCTGGGTCTGCGGGGAGCCCTCGCACGACGTGGACTTCGGCGTCGCCGACCTGTACGTGCTGCTGCCGATGAGCCGGGTGAACCCGCGCTACCTGCGGCACTTCCTCTCGCTCGTCCCGGCCTGATGAGCGCCTGGCTGCCCACCGCGCCCTGCACCCCCGGGGCATGCGTGGAACGGTCCCGGCACGCGGCGGCCGTGCCGCGCGCCGTGCTGCGGCTCGCGGCGGTCGCGGTGCTGCTCCTCGCGGGGATCGTGCTCGTGCTGACACAGTTCGGCCGGGGGCCCCGGCGCGTGCGGGGGAAGATCCCCGACGCCCTGGTGCGGCGCTGGTGCCGGTGGATCGTGCGGGCCGCCGGCGTCCAAGTCCGTGTGACGGGCGCCGCCGCCCCGGCCGGCGGGCTGCTCCTCGTCGCCAACCACGTCTCCTGGCTCGACATCCCGCTGCTCGCCGCCGTGCGTCCCGCCCGCATGCTGGCCAAGAGCGAGATACGGCGGTGGCCGGTGGCGGGCCGGCTGGTCGCGCGCGCGGGCGTGCTGTTCATCGAACGGGACCGGTTGCGGGCCCTGCCGGACACCGTCGCGGCGATCGCGGGAGCACTGCGCGAGGGCGCCGCGGTCGCCGCCTTCCCCGAGGGGAGCACCTGGTGCGGACGGGCGCGGGGGACCTTCCGCCGGGCGGTCTTCCAGGCCGCCCTCGACGCCGGGGTACCGGTCCAGCCGGTCCGCATCCGGTACCGGACAGCGCAGCGGGCGGTGAGCACGGCGCCCGCGTTCGTCGGTGAGGACACCCTGCTGGCCTCCCTGTGGCGGGTGGCGACGGCGCGCGGGGTGACCGCCGAGGTGGAGGTGGGGCCCGTCGTCCCGCCCGGGAGCCACCGCGACCGCCGCTCACTGGCCGAGGCCGCCCAGCCGGCCGCTCCCGGAACGCCGGCTCCCCGGCACGGTCACCAGGAGAAAGCACCTTCGAAAAGTATGTGCCCTTTGTGACTCCTGTGCCGTTTTCGTACACCTGTTGACGGACATCCGGAAGGCAGGCACTCCGGAAGGAGGGTGATGCCAGATGATCACCCGTGAAGAGATCGCCAACGTCCTCGACCAGCCGGTCTACGACGGTGACGGCAACAGGATCGGCGACGCCAAGCACGTCTTCTTCGACGACATGACCGGGCGCCCCGAGTGGGTGAGCGTCAAGACGGGCATGTTCGGCTCCAACGAGTCCTTCGTACCCATCCGCGACGCCGCGGTCGTGCAGGACCACCTGGAGGTCCCCTACCGCAAGGAGCAGGTCAAGGGCGCACCCTCTGTCGACATCGACGCGGGCGGCCATCTGTCGGAGACCGAGGAGCACCGGCTCTACGACTACTACGGGATCAACTGGGACAGCGTGCTGTCCGAGGCCGAGCGGACCGACGACGGCCGCTGGGCCGCCGGCCCCGGCCCCAGCGCCGGAACCGGAACCACCGGAACCGACACCACCCTCGGCACCGGCACCGGCACCGGTACTGGTACGGGGATGGGCGCGGCCGGAGCGGCCGGCATGGCCGGCGCGGCGGGCCGCACGGCCGGCCACCGGGAAGCCACCGACCGTACGAGCATGCGCGGGGACGACGCCATGACCCGCTCCGAGGAGCAGATGCGCGTCGGCGTCGAGCGCCGCGAGACCGGCCGGGCCAGGCTGCGCAAGTACGTGGTCACGGAGGAGGTCCAGCAGACCGTCCCGGTGACCCACGAGGAAGTGCGCGTGGAACGCGAACCGATCACGGAGGCCAACCGCGGTGAGGCGCTCACCGGCCCGGAGATCAGTGAGGCCGAGCACGAGATCACGCTGCACGCGGAACGCCCCGTCGTGGAGACCGAGACGGTGCCGGTGGAACGCGTCCGGATGACCACGGAGGAGCACACCGAGGAAGAGACGGTGCGGGGACGGGTCCGCAAGGAGCGGATCGAGGCCATCACCGAGGACATCACCGAGGCCAGCACCGAGGACGACGACGGGCGGCGGGGCCGCCTGTAGCCGCCGGCCGCCACCGCCGGGACGTGTGCCGGTGAAGCGACCTCACCGGTGCACCCCGCCGTCCACGGCCCGCGCCAGATAGGGGGCGGTGGCACTGGCGCGCACCCGCGCCACCTCGGCCGGCGGTCCCGCGGCGACGATCCGACCGCCCGCGTCGCCGCCGCCCGGCCCCAGGTCGATCACGTGGTCGGCACCCGCCACCACGGTCATGTCGTGCTCGACGACGACCACCGTGTGTCCGGCGTCGACCAGACCGTGCAACTGCCGCATCAGCACCTCGGCATCGGCCGGGTGCAGACCGGTCGTCGGTTCGTCGAGGAGGTACAGGGTGTGGCCGCGGCGCCCCCGCTGCAGCTCGCTCGCCAGCTTGATGCGCTGCGCCTCCCCGCCGGACAGTTCGGTCGCCGGCTGGCCGAGCCGCAGGTAGCCCAGACCGACGTCGAGCAGCGCGGCCAGGCTGCGGGCCACCGCCGGAGTGTCCGAGAAGAAGTCCGCCGCGTCCTCCACGGTCAGGTCCAGCACTTCGGCGATGTTCCGTCCCCGGTACGCCACGTCGAGCGTCGCGGGGTTGTACCGCGCCCCGCCGCAGTCCGGGCAGGGCGCGTACGTGCTGGGCAGGAACAGCAGCTCGACGCTGACGAACCCCTCGCCCTGGCAGGTCTCGCAGCGTCCGCCGGGCACGTTGAAGGAGAAGCGACCGACGCCGTAACCCCGTTCGCGGGCCTGGCCGGTGGCCGCGAAGACCTTGCGTACGACGTCGAACAGACCCGTGTACGTGGCCAGGTTGGAGCGCGGCGTGCGTCCGATCGGCCGCTGGTCGACGGAGACCAGGCGGCCCACGCCGGGCAGGTCCTGCGTGATCTCGCCGATGAGCGTCGACTTCCCGGAGCCGGACACGCCCGTCACCGCGGTGAGTACACCGAGCGGGAACCGTGCGGTCACCCCGCGCAGGTTGTGCCGGGTGACCGGGCCGACCGTCACGGTGCCCCGCGGGGTGCGGACCTCGCGGGCGGGAGCGGGGGAGCGGTCGAAGAGGTGGCGGGCCGTCGCGGACTCCGCCACCTCGGCCAGCCCCGCCACCGGTCCGCTGTACAGCACCCGCCCGCCGTGCTCGCCCGCGCGCGGACCGACGTCCACGATCCAGTCGGCGCCGCGCACCACGCCGAGGTGGTGCTCCACCACGAACACCGAGTTGCCCGCCGCCTTCAGCCGCTCCAGCACCGTCAGCAGCGCCTCGGTGTCCGCCGGGTGCAGTCCCGCGGACGGTTCGTCCAGGACGTAGACGACCCCGAACAGCCCGGACCGCAGCTGCGTCGCCAGCCGCAGCCGCTGCAGCTCGCCCGCCGACAGGCTGGGCGTCGGTCGGTCGAGGCTCAGATAGCCGAGCCCCAGCTCGACGACGGGCTCGATGCGGGAGACGAGGTCCCCGGTGAGCACGCGGGCCGTCTCGCCCTCCGTCGGCAGCGCCTCGGCGAGTTCCGTGAGCGGCAGCGCGGCCAGTTCGGCGACGGTGCGTCCGCCGACGGTCACCGCCAGCGCCTCCGGCCGCAGCCGTCCGCCGCCGCAGACGGGGCAGGGCGCGCTGGTGAGGAAGCGTTCGGCCTTCGCCCGCAGCGTGGCGCTCTTCGAGTCCGAGAACGTCTTCATCACGTACCGCCGGGCGCTCATGTACGTGCCCTGGTACGGCCGCTGGATGCGGTCCGCGTCCCGCACGGGGTGCACCGTCACCACCGGCTGCTCGTCCGTGAACAGGATCCACTCCCGCTGCTCGGCGGGCAGCTCGCGCCACGGCCGGTCCACGTCGTACCCGAGGGCGCCGAGGATGTCCCGCAGGTTCTTGCCCTGCCAGGCGCCGGGCCACGCGGCGATCGCGCCGTCCCGGACGGACAGCGACGGATCGGGGACCAGCAGCTCCTCGGTCGTCCGGTGCACCCGGCCGAGCCCGTGGCACTCGGGGCACGCCCCGGCCGCCGTGTTGGGCGAGAAGGCGTCGGAGTCGAGCCGCGCCGCGCCCGGCGGATAGTCACCGGCCCGGGAGAACAGCATCCGCAGGGAGTTGGAGAGGTTGGTGACCGTGCCGACCGAGGAACGCGACGTCGGCGCCGCGCGGCGCTGTTGCAGTGACACGGCGGGCGGCAGTCCGGTGACCTCGCCGACCTTCGGGGTGCCCACCTGGTGGATCAGCCGGCGGGCGTAGGGCGCGACCGACTCGAAGTAGCGCCGCTGCGCCTCCGCGTAGACCGTGCCGAAGGCGAGCGACGACTTCCCCGAGCCCGACACACCGGTGAACACGGCCACCACGTCCCGGGGGATGTCCACGTCCACGCCCTTGAGATTGTGCTCACGGGCGTCGCGCACCCGGACGTAGGGGTCGTGGGGGCTGTGCATCGCGGGGAACTCCGTACGGTCTTCGGTCACGGCCGGTGGGACAAACCCCGCGATTCTACGCCGGAGCGGTGGACCTCCCGAGGCCGGCGAGGCGGGCGAGACGCCGGTAGGAGTCCAGCAGCGCCTCGCGGTCGTACGTGCTGGTGGTGATCAGGACCTCCTGTGCGCCCGTGTCCCGCAGGAGCGACTCCAGTTCGCCGGCGACCTGTTCCTCGGTGCCGGCGATGTGGCCGGCCAGGCCGGACTCGTAGAACTCGCGTTCCCGGGCGGTCGTCGCCCGGGCCTCGGCCTCCTCGGCCGGGGGCAGGGGAGGGAAGGAGCCGCGGGTGCGGGCGTGGGCCATGGACCAGGCCTCCGGGACCAGGAGCCGCCGGGCCGCCGCGGGGGTGTCGGCCACGGCGACCGTGCCGGAGACGACGACGTACGGCTCCGGGCTCCACCCGGAGGGCCGGAACCCCTCGCGGTAGCGCTCGACGCCCCTGCGCATCCGGTCGCGGTCGCGCAGGTCGCCGATGACCATCGGCAGGCCCGCGCGGGCGGCGACCGCCGCGCCCTCGCCCATGGCCAGCACGAACGGCGGGACGGTCAGTCCCTCCGCGGGGCGGGCGTGCACGCCGGTGGGCGAGGTGCCCCGGAACCAGCCGAGCAGCTCGGTCAGCTGGGCCTCGAAGTCCTCGGCGTCCTCCTTGTCCCGGCCCAGCGCCTTGCGCACGCCGTCGGTGAAGCCCACCGAGCGGCCCAGCCCCATGTCGATCCGGCCGGGGAAGAGGGACTCCAGCACGCCGAACTGCTCCGCGACGACCAGGGGCCGGTGATTGGGCAGCATCACGCCGCCGGTGCCGACCCGGATGGTCCGCGTGGCGCCGGCCACGGCGGCGGCCAGCACGGTCGGCGCCGAGCCGGCCACCCCGGGCACACCGTGGTGCTCCGACACCCAGAACCGGTGGTAGCCGAGCCGCTCCGCCTCCCGCGCCAGCTCCACGGTGTCGCGCAACGCCTGTGCGCCGGTGTGGCCCTCGCGGATGCGGGAGCGGTCGAGGACGGAGAATCGGGTGTTCGCGATCAGGGAGCTCACACCGGGTTCAACGCCCGCGGGGCGTCAGGATTCCCGGCGCGGGACCCTGGCTAGGGTGGGACGGGTGACCGACAGCAGCAGGCCCCTGGCCGTGTTCGACCTGGACAACACCCTCGCCGACACCGCGCACCGGCAGCGGTTCCTGGAGCGCCGGCCGCGGGACTGGGACGCCTTCTTCGCCGCCGCGCCGCACGATCCGCCGCTCGCGGAGGGCATCGCGCTGGTGCGCGGGAGCGCCGACGAGTGCGAGATCGTCTACCTGACCGGGCGCCCCGAGCGCTGCCGCCGCGACACGCTCGACTGGCTGGCCGCGCACGGCCTGCCGGAGGGGCCCGTGCACATGCGGGGCGACGCCGACCGCCGGCCCGCCCGGCGCACCAAGCTGGAGATTCTGCGGCGGCTCGCCCGCACCCGTGAGGTGCGGGTCCTCGTGGACGACGACGAGCTGGTGTGCGACGACGCCGAACGGGCCGGGTTCACCGTCGTCCGGGCCCGCTGGGCGGCCCGGTCGGCCGAGCTGCGGATCGCGCAGGAGCGCGAGGGCCGCACCTGACCGTGCGGGGGAACCGGGACGGGAGTGCGCCCGGGGCCGTCAGTCCGACTCCTCCAGACGGAATCCGAGTTTCAGGCCGACCTGCCAGTGCGCGACCTCCCCTTCCTCGATCTGGCCGCGCACCTGGGTCACCTCGAACCAGTCCAGATTGCGCAGGGTCCGCGAGGCGCGGGCGACGCCGTTGCGGACGGCCTGGTCGACGCCCTCGGGAGAGGTGCCGACGATCTCGGTGACCCGGTAGGTGTGGTTCGACATGCGGGTGCTCCCTTCCACGGGGCGATGGTGCGACGTGTGTCGTGCGTCACTCCACCGTGCCCCAGGCCGCGCCGGAGCGCGAGGCGTCGGGGAGACCGGCCCGATCCCCCTTGACCTTCCCATTGGTCCATACCAAAATCCCAGACACCCGTTCGAGCCTCGGGCTCGTCCCCCACGTCGGGTCTCCCTCCGCGTGCGCAGGACATCCGTGTCCGCCGCCGCCCCTGTCCGTCAGACAGAAGGACCCCTCGTGAGACGTCGCCTCCTCGCCCTCGTCTGTGTGTCCGCCTCCCTGCTCGGCGGCTGCGGCCTGGTGCCGCGGGACGGCGGGAGCGAGCGGCGCACCGTCACCGTGTGGCTGATGAAGGACAGCGCCTCGCAGGACTTCCTGGGGCGGTTCACCGAGGAGTTCGAGCGCGAGCACCCCGGCCTGGACCTCGACGTCCGCATCCAGGAGTGGACCGGCGTCGGCGACAAGGTGCAGGCCGCGCTGAAGGCCGACGGCACGGACGGACCCGACGTCATCGAGGTCGGCAACACCCAGGTCCCCCAGTACGCGGAGGGCGGACGGCTGCTGGACCTGACGCTGGAGTCGATGCGCGACTGGGGCATCCGCGAGTGGCTGCCGGGCCTCGCCGAGCCGGGGCAGTGGATGTCCCAGCAGTTCGGCGTCCCCTGGTACGCCGCCAACCGCGTCGTCATCTACCGCAAGGACCTGTTCGAGAAGGCCGGTGTCACCGAGCCGCCCCGCACCCGCGAGGAGTGGCTCACCGTCACCGGACAGCTCGACTCGGGCGGCGACCAGGGCATCTACCTGGCCGGGCAGGACTGGTACACACTCTCCGGCTTCATCTGGGACGAGGGCGGCGAACTGGCCGTACAGGACGGCGGCGTCTGGACCGGCGCCCTGCACTCCGAGGCCGCCCTGCGCGGCATGGACTTCTACCGCGAACTGCAGGCCCTGGGGGACGGCCCGCCGGACGCCGACGAGGAGCACCCGCCGCAGGCCGGCGTGTTCGCCCGGGGTCAGGTCGCCCAGATCGTCGCGGTGCCGGGCCTCGCCCGGTCCATCGTGCGCGAGAACCCCCGGCTCGAGGGAAGACTCGGCTTCTTCCCCGTGCCCGGCAAGAGCGCCGACAAGCCCGGCGCGGTCTTCACCGGCGGCTCCGACCTCGTCGTCCCGAGGAACACCGACGTGCGGGACGGCGCCCTCGCCGTGGTCGACGCGCTCGCGGGCACCAAGTGGAACACCGACCTGGCCCGCACCATGAACTACGTCCCGAACAAGACGTCGCTCGCCCGGGCCGTCGCGGACGAGGAGGGGGTCGCGGCCATGGCGGCCGGCGCCGCGCAGGGCCGGGCGACCCCCGGTACGCCACGGTGGGGCGCGGTCGAGGCGGACAACCCGATCAAGGAGTACATGACGAAGGTGCTCACCGGGGCCGACGCGAAGACGGAGGCACGCAGGGCCTCCGCCCGCATCACCGAGCAGCTCGACCTCGACGCACGCTGACGCGCCACCGCCCGGGCGGCGCACCGCGGTTCAGCGCGCCACGCTGAGCGACAGCGCGAAACGCTCCTCGCCGTCCGTCCACCAGTGGGTCAGCTCCAGGCCGGCCGCGCCCAGTTCGGATCGCACGCCCTCCAGCCGGAACTTCGCCGACACCTCGGTGCGCAGCTCCTCCCCGTCGGCGAAGTCCACGGCCAGCTCCAGCGCCCGGACCTTGACCGTCTGCGCGGTGCGCGAGCGCAGCCGCATCTCGACCCATTCCCGCCCGGCGTCCCACAGCGCCACGTGGTCGAAGGCCGCCGGCACGAAGTCGGCGCCCAGCTCCCGGTTGATCACGGACAGCACGTTCCTGTTGAACGCGGCCGTCACCCCCGCCGCGTCGTCGTACGCCCGGACCAGCACCCGCTCGTCCTTGACCAGGTCCGTCCCCAGCAGCAGGGCGTCGCCGGGGGAGAGCAGCGCGCGGACGGCGGACAGGAAGGCGGCGCGCTCACCGGGCAGCAGGTTGCCGATCGTGCCGCCGAGGAAGGCCACCAGCCGGGGACCCGGCGTCCCGGGCAGTGCCAGCCCGGCGGTGAAGTCGGCGATCAGCGCGTGCACCTGGAGTTCCGGGCGCTCTGCGACGAGCGCCTCACCGGCCTGGGTGAGGGCGCTCTCACTGACGTCGACCGGCACGTAGGCGCGCAGCCCGGTCAGCGCGTCGAGCAGGTACCGCGTCTTCTCCGAGGAACCGGAGCCCAGCTCGACCAGGGTGCGGGCGCCGGTGGCCGCGGCGATCTCGCCGGCCCGGTCGACGAGGATCTCCCGCTCGGCCCGGGTCGGGTAGTACTCGGGCAGCGCGGTGATCTCCTCGAACAGCTCGCTGCCCCGCGCGTCGTAGAACCACTTGGGCGGCAGCGACTTGGGCGTGCTCGTCAGGCCCGCCAGGACGTCGGCGCGCAGGGCGGCGTCCGTGGCGTCCTCGGGCAGCGTGCGGGTGAGGCGGAACGGGCTCACGTGCGGGGCTCCTTCTCAGGTGCGAAAGCGTCTGCGGGGGCGGGCTCGCCCGGGTCCTTGAGCGGGGTGAGCAGGACGTCCGTGCGGCTGGCCGCGAGCAGGGTGCGGTCGGGGACCGCCTGCCAGAGCGGGTCGTCGTCGTAGGGCTCCGAGGCGACGACCGTGCCGCCGCCGGGAGGGGTCAGGTACCAGAGGGTGTCGCCCCAGGTGGTGGCGGTGATGGTGTCGCCCCCTGTGAGCAGGAGGTTGAGCCGGGAGGCGGGAGCCGCTGCGGCGACCTCCAGGACCGTCTCGGCGAGCGCCCGGCCCTCGTCGTCCCCGGCACGCAGCCGGGCCAGGACCAGCGCCCACACGAGCGCCGAGTCGTTGCGGGCCTCCAGCGACAGCAACTCCTCGGACGGCAGCGTCCCGGCGACCCGCGCCAGCGAGCCGGGCCAGCCCGCCACGGCACCGTTGTGGCTGAACAGCCAGGGCCCGGCGGCGAACGGCGCCGCGGCGGCCTCGGCGTCGGCGCCCGCCAGCGTCGCGTCGCGCACGGCGGCGAGCAGCGCCCCGGTGCGCACGACCCGGGCCAGGTCGGCGAAGGACTGGTCCGCCCAGATCGGCCCGGCCCGCCGGTAGCGCGCCGGTACCGGATCACCCTCGGCGTACCAGCCGACGCCGAACCCGTCGGCGTTGACCGTGCCGTACCGCTGGTGCCGGGGCGCCCACGACTGGCGGTACAGGGCGTGCGGCGGCTCCACGAGGATCCGGCCGAGGGACCGCGCCGGGCCCACGTAGGCCAGGTGCCGGCACATCAGGAGCCCTCCGCCGGACGGGCGGTGCGGAACCCGGAGAAGATCTGCCGCCGGATCGGGTAGTCCCAGTTGCGGAACGTGCCCCGGCAGGCCACCGGGTCGACGGCGAAGGAACCGCCGCGCAGCACCTTGTGATCGGGCCCGAAGAACACCTCCGAGTACTCCTTGTACGGGAACGCCCGGAAGCCCGGGTACGGCAGGAAGTCGCTCGACGTCCACTCCCACACGTCGCCGATCAGCTGCCGCACGCCCAGCGGCGACTCACCGGCCGGATAGCTGCCTGCGGGCGCCGGACGCAGGTGGCGCTGGCCGAGGTTGGCGTGCTCCGGGGCGGGGTCGGCGTCGCCCCACGGGTAACGCGTCGAGCGGTCGCCGGCCGGGTCGTACCGGGCCGCCTTCTCCCACTCGGCCTCGGTGGGTAGCCGCCGCCCGGCCCAGCGGGCGTACGCGTCGGCCTCGTACCAGCACACGTGCACCACCGGCTCGCGTGCCGGCACCACCTCGGTGACCCCGAAACGGCGCCGCAGCCACTGCCCGCCGTCGCGGCGCCAGAACAGCGGGGCGGTGATGGCGTGCCGGCGGATGTGCTCCCAGCCCCGTGGCGCCCACCAGCGGGGGTCGTCGTAGCCGCCGTCCTCGATGAACGCCTGGTACGCGCCGTTCGTCACCGGCGTGGTGTCGATGAAGAACGGCGCCACGTCCCGCCGGTGCGCGGGACGCTCGTTGTCCAGCGCCCACGGCTCGGTCGAGGTGCCCATCGTGAACGGGCCGCCGGGCACCAGGACCTCCGCCGGGCCGGCGAACAGGGGTACGGGGTCCGGGTCCGGGGCGGTCAGGGCCTGCGGGCCCTTGCGGAGCTGATGGGTGATCAGCATCGTCTCGTCGTGCTGCTGCTCGTGCTGGGCGATCATCCCGAAGGCGAAGCCGGCCTCCGTCAGCCGCGTCCCGTGGAACGCGGTCGCCTCCAGCACGTCCAGTGCCCGGCCGCGCACGTCGGCGGCGTACCGGCGGGCCTCGGCCGGTGACAGCAACGGCAGCTTGGGGCGCTCGGCGCGCGGATGCTCGAAGGCGTCGTACAGGCTGTCGATCTCGGGCCGTATCGCCTCCTGCCCGCCGACGGCGCGCAGCAGCCACTGCTCCTCCTGGTTGCCGATGTGCGCCAGGTCCCACACCAGCGGGGACATCAGCGGCGACACCTGGGCCGTCAGGTCCGGACCCTCCACGCAACTGGTCAGCAGGGTGGTGCGGTCGCGGGCCGTGACGAGCGTGGCGAGGGCCCGCTCGCGCAGGGCCTCGGCGTCGAAGCCCGCCTCGGCGGCCGTCTCGACGGCGGGGCCGGTGGCGGTGGCGGTGTCCATGGTGGGGTCGGTCATGGGCGGGTCTCCCTCCCGTGCGGGCCACGGCTCTCGCCGTTCAGCAGATCCAGCAGATCGTCGGCGGGGCAGCGGCCCCGCAGGACATGGCGCTCCAGGAAAGCCGCGACGGCGTCCGTCACCTCGGCCGTGGCGCCGAGCCGGGGCAGGGCGGCGAGCGCCGCAGTGAAGCACGTGACGGCCGCCTCGCGCAGCTCCGGATCGGTGAGGGCGTCGCGGGCCGCGTCCCGGTAGAGCGGGTTGTGCGGGGCCGCGAGCCCGAGGGTGCGCTCGGACAGGGGCTTCACGGCCCGGTAGGCGGTCTCGGTGGCCTCCGGGTCGTCGAACAGCGCCGCCGTCACGGCGAGCGGCACGATCCAGCCGTCGTCGCCGGGCTGCGCGTCGATCATGCGCAGCTCCAGGTGGCCGCGCGGTCTGACCGGTGGGAACAGCGTGGTGAGGTGGTAGTCGAGGTCCTCCCGGGTCGGTGGTCTCGGCGCCCGGGTCCTGATCCACTCCCGGAAGGTCAGGCCCTCCGGTACGTCCCAGGGTCCGCCGTCCCGGCGTACGCACATCACCGGGGCGTCCAGGACGTGCCGGGTCCAGGTGCCGCGCGGGTCGGTGTCCAGTGGGGGGCCGCCCGCGCGGCCGGTGCCTATCTGTGTCCAGCGCAGCTGCCGGGTGGACCGCCAGCCGGTGGGCCGGCCGCCGGCCAGCGGGGAGTTGGCGAACGCGGCCAGCAGGACCGCGCCCAGCTGGTGGGCCAGCCACCAGCGGCGCACGTGACCGAGCGGGCCGGGCTCCTCGTAGCCGGCGTCCACGCACACCTGCACGGACGCGGAGGCGCACATCATGAAACGGCCACCGGGGCCGGTGCGGTCGAGGCAGGCCTCCATGGCGTCGTAGCGCGGCTGCCGCAGGAACCGGCGGGGCGCGTGCCAGGGGTCGTGGCCGAGGCCGACGAGGGCGAGACCGTCCTCGCGCAGGACCGCGCGGACGGCGGCCAGGTCGGCGGAGACGGTGTCGACGCACTCCATCAGGGAGGCGGCGGGGAGCGAGCTCAGCTCCAGCTGGCCGCCGGGCTCGACGGTCAGCGGCGACGTCAGGGGCACGGTCCGCAGCGCGGCGTAGACCGCGTCGAGTCGTTCGGGTGTCACGGGGAGCCGCGGCGCGCGCGGCTCGTGGACGAGCCATTCCACCTCTACGCCCAGGCGCCTGGGCGGGCCTGTCTTGAAGCAGATGCCGCGGACCAGCGCCTCGACCTCGGCTTCGCTGACAGCGGTTCGTGGCGGGGGGCAGCCACTTACCGAATCGGACATGTCGGGATCCTCCTGAGACTCCACCATGCCGTCGGCCCCCTGTCCGGTGGGCCGGGCCGGCACACTCGTCCAACCCAAGACCGTCATGCCGTTCGGCACAAGGGTGCATAGGGGACATTCCAGCTCGGTAATCTCCGCGCCCCGTCCGTTTCCGGGGGCTTTCCCCGGCGTTCCCGGGCAGGGAAACTCCGTTGCACCGCCTCACCAGCATCACCCAGGATTCCCTCATGAGCACGACGGGGGAGACCGCGCGGCGCGCGGGCACGGCGTCCACGGGGGTGGCGCCGTGAGCGCGCGCCTGCGGGGCATCGCACAGCAGACCGAGCAGATCGTGGCGGCGGGGTCCTACCGCGCGACCGACGGGCGCGAGGTGTCGATCGGGGCAGCCGTCGACAGGGCGCGCGAGGGCACCCGGATGTACGGACCGGGCCCCGTCGAGGTGGCCGGGGTGCCCGGGGCGGCCGGGGTGCCGGAGGTGTCCTCCTCCGCCCCGGCGCGCACGGTCTTCGAGGTCACCGGCGAGAGCAGCCTGGAGGCCGCCCGCCGCCTCGGCGGCGAGGTCGCCGTACTCAACTTCGCCTCCGCCCGCAACCCCGGCGGCGGCTACCTCAACGGCGCCCAGGCCCAGGAGGAGGCCCTGTGCCGGGCCTCCGCGCTCCACACCTGCCTGCTGCGGGCCCGCGAGTTCTACGACCACCACCGCGCCCACCGCGACCCGTTCTACACCGACCGCGTCATCCACTCGCCCGCGGTGCCGGTCTTCCGCGACGACCGCGGGCGGCTGCTGGACCGGCCCTTCACCGCCGGTTTCCTCACCGCCGCCGCGCCGAACGCGGGTGTGGTGCGGCGCAGCGCACCGGAGCGGACCGGCGAGTTGCGCGCCGTGCTGGAGACACGCGCCGAGCGGGTGCTGGAGACGGCGGTGGCCCGGGGGTACCGGCGGCTGGTGCTCGGCGCCTGGGGGTGCGGGGTGTTCCGCAACGACCCGGACGAGGTCGCCGGCGCGTTCCGGACCCTGCTCGGGCCCGGCGGACGGTTCGCTTCCGCCTTCGGTCAGGTGACCTTCGGCATCCTGGACCGCACGCCGGGCGGCACGGTCCGGGAAGCGTTCGCACGCGCCTTCCCGGAGGGCCGGTCACGGGCCTTCCCGGAGGGCCGGTCACGGGCCTTCCCGGAGGGCCCGTAGCGGGCGGTGGCGAGGGCGCCGGCACCGGCGCCGTGGCGCCCACGGACGCCGTCCCGTACGAGGGGGAACCGCCGTCCGGCCCGGGGCGGCGCGCCTCGCGGCGCGCACCGGCGTCGTGGCCGCCCGGTCCACGCCAGCCCGGGAGCCCCGCCCGACCGGTCCCACGGACCCGGAGAGCCGCACGGCCGGCGGCGTGCCGGCGTCCTCACGGGCGATGTCCGTCATCCCGGGGCCCGGCGGGGGCTGATGCGCGCCGCCCGCGGTCCGGTGGCAGGCTGGCCACCGGGCACCACCTCCCCCGGCGGCCGGTCCGCCGGCCACCCGCCGTACGAGCGCAGAAAGCCGACGTCATGACCGACAAGCTCACCGTCAGTGTCCTGGGCACGGGCATCATGGGCGCCGCGATGGCCCGCAACCTCGCCCGCGCCGGACACACCGTCCGGGCCTGGAACCGCAGCCGGGACAAGGCGGAACCGCTGGCCACCGACGGCGCGCACATCGCCGGCACGCCCGCGGAGGCCGTACGGGGCGCCGACGTCGTCCTCACCATGCTGTACGACGGCCCGGCCGCCCTCGAGGTCATGCGGCAGGCCGCCCCCGGCCTGAGCCCCGGCACGGCGTGGGTGCAGTCGACCACCGCCGGCGTCGACGCGGTCGCCGACCTGGCGGCCTTCGCCGACGAACACGGCCTCGTCTTCTTCGACGCGCCCGTCCTCGGCACCCGCCGGCCCGCCGAGGCCGGTCAGCTGCTGGTGCTGGCCGCCGGCCCGGCCGACGCGCGGGACGCGGTGGCGCCCGTCCTGGACGCCGTCGGCTCCCGCACGGTGTGGACCGGCGAGGACGGCGCGGCCGGCAGCGCCACCCGGCTGAAGCTGGTGGCCAACAGCTGGGTCATCGCGGCCACCAACGCGGCCGGTGAGGTCCTGGCACTCTCCAAGGCACTGGGTGTGGACCCCGACGGCTTCTTCGACGCCATCGCCGGTGGTCCGCTCGACATGGGCTACCTGCGGGCCAAGGCCGGACTGATCCGCGACGGCGCCCTGACCCCGCCCCAGTTCGCCGTCACCACCGCCGCGAAGGACGCCCGGCTGATCGTGGAGGCCGGCGAGGCCAACGGCGTCCGCCTGGACATCGCCGCCGCCGGCGCCGAACGCCTGGAGCGTGCCGCCGCGCAGGGGCACGGTGGCGAGGACATGGCGGCGGCGTACTTCGCCAGCTTCGACGAGAAGCCGTCCGGCGGACCCCGTCCGGGGTACGGGTGAACGGAGTGCCGAACACCCGGCAGCCCGGGGAACACGCCCAGAGCATCACCACGAGCCACGAACGAAGGAGTCCGGATGTCCAAGCCGCCGCTGCCGCCCGAGGCGGTCGAACTGCTGCGCCGCCCCAACCCGTGCGTCATGGCCACCCTCCGCTCGGACGGTGCGCCCGTCTCCACGCCCACCTGGTACCTGTGGGAGGACGACGGCCGTGTGCTGGTCAATCTCGACGAGGGCCGGGTCCGCCTGAAGCACCTGCGGCGTGACCCGCGCGTGACCCTCACCGTGCTCGCCGGCGACGACTGGTACACGCACGTCACCCTCATCGGCCGCGTCGTCGAGACCCGCGACGACGAGGGCCTGACCGGCATCGACCGCCTCTCCACGCACTACACGGGCCAGCCCTACCCGGACCGGGTCCGCGCCCGGGTCAGCGCCTGGATCGAGGTCGAGCGCTGGCACGGCTGGGGCGCGATGAAGGACAGCGACCAGGCGTCCACCTGAGGACACCGCCGGGGTCGGGCCCGGCCCCGGCCGTGTCAGGCCGGGTTACTGGCCCACCCTTCCGTCGACGCACTCGCGCAGCAGGTCGGCGTGCCCGCAGTGACGGGCGTACTCCTCGATCCGGTGCACCATCAGCTCCCGGACCGAGGTGTTGTCCTTCCCCAGGCGCTCGCCCAGATCGGGGTGCTCGGCCAACGCGGCGTCGGTCGCGGCCTGCTCGCGCTCCAGAGCCGCGTACGCGGCGTCGACCACGGCCTGCTCCGCGACGGCCCCGTCGAAGTCCCCGTCGTCATCGCCGTACAGCTTCGGCAGCGGTTCACCGCCGGTGATCCAGTTGCGCCAGTCGCGTTCCACCTCGGCCAGGTGCCGTATCAGGCCGAGCAGCGACATCGTCGACGGCGGAACCGACCGGCGGGCCAGTTGCTCCGGGTCCAGGCCCTCGCACTTCATCCGCAGGGTCATGCGGTAGCCCGTCAGGAAGTCCTCGAGCGTCGCGAGTTCGCCCTCCGGGCCGGCACCGTCGCCGTGGCGGGGGTCGTGGTCCGGGTCGACCCACATGTCGGGGTAGACGGTCGCCCGGGTCCATCGTGCGGGGTGCTCACTCATGCGTTCCCTGTTCGTCCGTGCGGGGCCGGCTCGCCGGCGTCCCGCGGTGAAGTGACCGTCCGGTCCTGACGCCCGGTCGCGGCCGGCCTGACACCGATCCCTGCCGTGGCCACACCGCCCGACCCGCCGGCCCACACGCTGTCGCGGGCCACCGCGACGAGGTGGAGTACCGGAACGTGCGGCGGCACCCGCGCGGCCGCCCGGCCCCCGCCCGGTCGGCGAACCGCGGCGGTACGGCCGCGCGGAACACGGGGGTCTCGGGGTCGGTCACACCGACGGCGGACCCTCTCCCGGCAGGTGCGCCGCCTTCCGGCGTGCGCCCCGGCGCCGACGGCGAACGCGGCGCGCGGGGAGCCGCGTTCGCGCCACGCCCCGAGCCCGGGACGGACGAGGCGGGCGGCGGCCGCCGGCCTGAGGACGGTGAGGACGGTGAGGACGACACGACCGTGCCGAGCGCGGCGCGGCGGCCCCGCGCGAGTGCCCGCCCGGCCACGACCAGCACGCCGGGGCCGGGGACCGCGACGGGGAGGAAGGACAGCGCCGCGAAGACGGGCAGCCGGTCGGGGAACACCATGGCGTCATGCAAGCACGGCGCGGACTTCGCCTGCCACGGGATTTCCGCCCCCGGATACCGCCCCCCGATCCCGCCTCGATTCCCGCCTCGATTCCCGCCCCAGGTTCCCGCGCCGGGATGTCCGCACCGGGACATCTCCGGGGTGTCGACACCCCGGCAGGCCTCGTCTAGGATCCTCGACGCGGCATCGCGTGCCGGTCACCGTCCGGGTGAGGCATGGAGGCGCCGCGGAGATGCCCGTGGAGGCATTGACCCGTGTCAGTCGAGTTCAACCACACCATCGTTCTCTCCCGCGACCGGGAGGAGTCCGCTCACTTCCTCGCCGGGATCCTGGGGCTGGAGGTCGGTGCGCCGGCCGGGATGTTCCTGCCCGTGACGACCGCCAACGGCGTCACCCTCGATTTCGCCACCGTCGACATCGACATCCCCGTGCAGCACTACGCGTTCCTGGTCTCGGAGGACGAGTTCGACGAGGTCCTCGCCCGGCTCGTCGAGGGCGGCGTTCCGATCCAGGCCGACCCGCACGGCCGGCACCCACGCCGGATCAACCGCAACGACGGCGGGCGGGGCGTGTACTTCGCCGACCCGTCCGGGCACGGCATGGAGGCCTTCACCCGCCCCTACGGCAGCGACCCCTCCTCGCCGCTGAACGGCGTCACGGAAGACGTCCCCGGGGCACGCTGACAGCCGGGAGGACCCGCACGGTCCCGCGCCGCACGGACCAGCGGTCCGTGCGGCGCGGCCGTCCCCGCCCGTCGTGCGCCGGTACGCCCAGGCACCGGCGCCTACCGGGTCAGCAGCCCGCGCAGCGCACCGGTCACCTCGCCCGGAGCCTCCTCCGCCATGAAGTGCCCGCAGCCGACGGTGTCGTGCCGCAGGTCCGGGGCCCAGGCCCGCCACAGCGCGGCGGCGTCGTAGCCGAGGGCCGCGCCCCAGTCCTGCTGGAGGACGGTCACCGGCATCCGCAGCCGGTTGCCGCTGTCGCGGTCGGCCCGGTCGTGCGCCACGTCGATGCCGGCCGAGGCCCGGTAGTCGGCCACGATGGACGGCACCGCCTCGCGGGACGCCTTGAGGTAGGCGGCGCGGACATCGGCGGGCAGGGCTTCGGGCGCCCGGGTCCAGACGTCGAGGAAGTGACCGAAGAACGCGTCCGGCGCGGCCCCGATCAGCTGCTCCGGCAACCCGGGCGGCTGCGCCATCAGGTACAGGTGGAAGCCCACGGCCGCCGTGGTGCCGTGCAGGACGTCCCACATGTCCAGGGTCGGCAGCACGTCCAGCGCGGCCAGGTGCGTCACCGCGTCCGGGTGGTCGAGGCCGGCCCGGACCGCGACGAGGGCGCCCCGGTCGTGCCCGGCCAGCGCGAACCGCTCGTGTCCGAGCGCCCGGGCGAGGGCGACGACGTCGGCGGCCATGGTCCGCTTGGCGTAGGCGGTGCCGTCGGGGTCGGCCGGCTTGTCACTGTCGCCGTAGCCGCGCAGGTCGGGGCAGATCACGGTGTGGTCGGCCGCGAGGTCGGCGGCGACATGCCGCCACATCAGGTGCGTCTGCGGAAAGCCGTGCAGCAGCACGATCGGGCTGCCGGAGCCGCCGACGGCCACGTGCAGGGCGACGCCGTCGGCGACCGTGACGCGGTCGTGGGTGAAGCCCGGGATGGTCGGTGTCATGAGATGGGGTACCTCTCGGTTCTGTCGGTGCCCGGGTGGTGCCCGGTCTTCTGCCGGTGCCACCGGGGCGGGACGTTCACGAGCCTGCCGGGCGCGGATCAGCAACGGATCAGCACGCGTACCGTGGTGGTCACACGAGCGGTGCGGGATCGGAGCTGACGGAAGATGGACGCGGTCACGTTCGGTGTGCTCGGACCGGTCACGGCCGGGCGCGGCGGTGACGTGCTCGCCCTCAAGGGCCCCCGGCACCGTGCGGTGCTGGCCCGGCTGGTCGTGGCCCGGCGGCGGGTCGTCCCCGTCGCCCGCCTGGTCGAGGACCTGTGGGACGTACCGCCGCCGCGGGCGGTGGGAGCGGTGCGCACCTTCGTCGGCGATCTGCGCCGCGCCCTGGAACCCGACCGCCCGCCGCGCGCCCCGGCCCGGCTGCTCGTCACCGAGGGCCCCGGGTACGTTCTGCGCGCGGCGCCGGACGCCGTCGACGCGTGGCGCTTCGAGACGGCCGTCGCCCAGGCCGACCGACTGCCGGCCGCCCAGGCCCCGGCCCGGCTCCAGGCGGCGCTCGCGGAGTGGCGCGGACCCGCGTACGCCGAGTTCGGCGGGGAGGAGTGGGCCCGCGGTGAGCGCTCACGCCTCACCGAACTGCGGCTCCGCGCGGTCGAGCGGCGGGCGGAACTCCTCGTGGACCTGGGCCGGGCCGCCGAGGCGGTTCCCGACCTGGACGCCCACGTGGCCGAGCACCCCTGGCGGGAGGAGGCCTGGCGGCTGCTGGCCCTGGCCCTGTACCGGACCGGACGCCAGGCGGACGCCCTCGCGGTGCTGCGCCGGGCCCGCGCCCTGCTGGCCGGGAGCCTGGGCGTCGACCCGGGACCCAGGCTGCGCCGCCTGGAGGCCGGCATCCTCGCCCAGGATCCCGGTCTGGACCCGCCCACCGAGCCGGCGGAGGCGGCGGCCCGGCTGTGGGCCAGGGCGACCGAGGCGTACGACCGCACGGTCGCCGCCGGTGCCCACGCGCGCCTGGAGTCGACCGTCGGCCTGCTGGCCGACCTCGCGGTCACCGGCGGCGGCGGTCTGGAGGCGGCCCGGGAGCACCGCATGACGGCGGTCGCGGCGGCCGAGGAGACGGGCGACGCGGAGCTGACGGCTCGGGTGATCGGCGCCTATGACGTCCCCGCCAACTGGACCCGCAGCGACGACCCCGACCTGGCCCGGCGGATCGTCGCGGCGGCCGAACGCACCCTCGCCGCCCTGCCGGACGACCCCACCGCCGACGCCGCCCGCTGCCGCCTGCTCGCCACCATCGCCCTGGAGTCCCGGGGTGTACGGTCGCCGCGCGGGCCACGGGCGGCGGACGAGGCCGAGCGGATCGCCCGCCGGCTGGACGACCCCGCGCTGCTGGCGTTCGCCCTCAACGGCGTCTTCATGCAGTCCTGCACCACCGCCGGACTGGCCCCGCGCCGCGACGCGATCGGCGCGGAACTCGTCACCCTCGCCGCCCGGCACGCACTGACCGGCCACGAGGTGCTCGGCCATCTGATCCGCGTGCAGGCACGCTGCGCGCTCGCCGACTTCACCACGGCCGACGAACACGTGGCCGCCGTGGAGCGCCTTGCCGAGCGGTACGAACGCCCGCTGGTGGCCGTCTTCACCGGGTGGTACCGGGCCCTGCGCCAAGCCGCCGCCGGCGGCCCGTACGACCGGGTCGAGGCCGCCTACCGGTCCTGCGCCGCGCGGCTCGACGGCACGGGTATGCCGGGACTCGAACGCGGCCTGCTGCCCCTCGCCCTGCTCGGCCTGCGTCTGGCCCGCGGACTGCCGGCGGACGTGGACCCGCGCGCGGACTGGGGGCCGTACCGTCCCTGGGCCGAACCGTTCGCCCTCCTCGCCGACGGCCGTGACGCCGCGGCCCGCACGGCCCTGCGGGCCCTGCCCGAACCGCCCCCCGACCTCCTGTACGAGGCCCTGTGCTGCGCCGAGGCCGCGCTCGCTCTCGAACTCGGCGACCGGACCGCCCTGGAGCGCACGTACGAACGCCTGCTGCCCGCGGCCGGCGAACTCGCGGGCGCGGGCAGCGGGTTGCTCACGTTCGGGCCGGTCGACGGCTGGCTCGCCGCGATCCGGCGGGCACTCGGTAGGTGAGGAGCACCGCCGACCGCTCCCGCGGCTCCTCGGGCGCGCTCCGGTACGCGGCAGGGTTCGCCGCGGCGGTGCGGCGGTGCGGCGGTGCGGCGGTGCGGCGGTGCGGCGGCCGGGGCGCCGACGCCGGTGGTCGGAGGACGGAGCCGGGGGCCGGGCGTCGGTGCCTGACCGCCGGTGGCCGGTGGCCGGTGGCCGGTGGCCGGTGCCGGTGGCCGGTGCCGGTGGCCGGATCGCCGTCGGCCGGCGTGTGGCCGGACGACACCTCGGGGTGCCGGGGGCGCCGCCGCTGTCGTGCGCCGTCGTCGGGGGGCGTACGCGGCGGCCGTGACGAGCCGCCCACGCGCGGCGAGCCCGGGACGCCGCACGACCGGCCGCGGGGTCCCTTGCCGAGCACCTGCCGAGCACCTGGCGGGCGCCCGGCGGAGCGCGCCCGGCGCCGCGGTTGCACCGCCTCGTGCCGGGTACCCGGCCGCCATGAGGTGGCGACAGGGGCAGGACGGTCCGTCCGCGGTCGGCCGCCGCTTCCCCCGGCACCGGCACCGAACCGGTCACCGCACGGAGCCCGCTGCGCGTGCGCCTGCCGCTGTCGGCCGTCTCCCGGCCGCTGTTCCTCGTGGGAGCCGCCTTCTTCGGCGTGTGGGCCGCGGACACCGGCCCCGGGGACGGTCCCGGGCGTGGCGACCTGGTGGCCCCGCCGCCGTGTGCGCCGCGTTCGCACGGCCGGCCGTGGCCGGCCCGGTGGTCGTGAACCGCCGGCTGCGGCGCGAACGGGGCACAGGCGTCCCGCGCTGACCCGACAGACAGAGAGGGACGGAGGAAGCGTCATGGCTCCCCCGGCACGAACATCCGCGGCGGGCCCCCACGAGGACCGCCGGGCCCCCACCCGCACCGCGCGGCTGCGCACCCGGATCCCCGAACCCGACGAGGAACCGGACCTGCTCGGCCAGTACCTGGCCCAGATCGGGGCCACCCCGCTGCTCACCGCCGAGGACGAGGTACGGCTGGCCCAGCGCATGGAGGCCGGAGTGCACGCCATGCGGGAGCTGGAGGCGGCCGACACCGGCGAGCCCGCCCCGACGCCCGGGCAGCGCCGCGCGCTGGAGGCGACCGTCCACGACGGCCAGGCCGCCAAGGACCACATGGTGCGGGCCAACCTGCGGCTCGTGGTGTCGATGGCCAAGCGCCACGCCCACCGCGGGCTGCCCCTCCTGGACGTCATCCAGGAGGGGAACCTCGGACTGATCCGGGCCGTGGAGAAGTTCGACCACACCAAGGGCTTCAAGTTCTCCACGTACGCCACCTGGTGGATCCGCCAGGCCATCGAACGGGGCCTGGCGACCCACGCGCGCACCGTGCGGCTGCCGGTGCACGTCGTGGAGCAGCTGCAGAAGCTCGCCAAGGTCGAACGAGGGCTCCGCGGGCGCCTGGACCGCGACCCGACCGCCGAGGAGGTGGCCGCCGAGAGCGGCATCGACAGGGACAAGGTGGTCTGGCTGCGCCGGGTCGGACGGGACGCGGTCAGCCTGGACACCCCGGTGGACGACACCGGCGAGACCGTCGTCGGCGACCTCATCGCCGACACGGAGGTGCTGCAGGCCCCGGAGGTGGCGGAGTTCCAGGCGCTCGCGGCGGAACTGCGCGAGGCCGTCGGAACCCTCGCACCCCGCGAGGCCCTGATCCTCAGTCTGCGCTACGGCCTGCACGACGGCCGTCCCCGCACCCTGCACCAGGTGGCCGAGCACGTGGGCCTGACCCGCGAGCGCGTCCGCCAGCTGGAGAAGGAGTCGCTCGCCCACCTCCGCGCACCCGAGACCCGGGACCGCCTGCTGGACTGGGCGAGCTGACTGGACTGGGCGAGCTGACCCCGGCCGCGGCCTGGCACCCCCGCGGTTCCGCGCTCGGCCGGCCCCGCCGCCCCGCCCTCAGCCGCCCCCCAACCGCAACCGGGCCCCCTGCCGGAGCAGCTCGCCCTGGACCAGCCGGTAGGGCAGGCCGCGCGGCCCCCGCCCGTGCCGGACGGTCAGCGCGGCGCACACGCCCGCCGCCTGGCCGGTCGCCATGGCGATCGGCATGACCCGGTACGACGAATGCGCCACGTGCGTCCCGGAGATGCAGCGACCGGCCACCAGCAACCGCTCGGTGCCCCGGGGCACCAGACAGCGCAGCGGGATGTCGTAGAAGCTGCCCCGCGGCACCCGCTTGAGGACGGTGCCCGCGCCGCGCGGGTTGTGGATGTCGACCGGATAGGCGCCGTGCGCGACGACGTCCGGAAAGGTGCGCGCGGCCAGGATGTCGTGGCCGGTCAGCTGGTAGTCGCCGAGGACGCGCCGGCTCTCCCGCACACCGACGTGCGTGCCGCTCTGCACCACGTACGACTCCTCGAAACCGGGCACGCGGGTGCGCAGGAAGCGGTCGATCTGGGCCATCTGGCGCCGGGCCGTGTACTCGGCGAGGGTGAGGTCCCAGACGCTGGTGCCGAGCACCCGGTTCACCCGGGTGCTGTTGATGGCGACCTCGCGCGGATGCGGGGTGGCGAAGAAGAGTACGTCCTCGCGCGGCAGCCGCAGCTCCCCGGCAGCCCTGGCCTCCTCGATCAGGTCCCACAGACCGTGCACGCCACGCCACTGGTCGGGGTGTGCCCGCACGTAGTCGGCGAAGTCCGGCCGGGCGAAGTCCGCGACGCGGAACATCAGCGTCATGGGCTGCACCAGCCCGTCCTCGGGCCGGCCGATCTCGTACGGCGCCCCGCAGGACGTCGCGACGTCACCGTCGCCCGTGCCGTCCACGACCACCCCGGCATCGATCACCACCGGCCCCGACTTGGTCTCGAACACCACGCGCCAGCCGGAGCCGTCGTCGAGGGGCAGCGCGCCGGAGGCGAAGGCGTGGAAGAGCATCCGCACCCCGGACTCGTCCATCATCTCGAGCAGGACCAGTTTGAAGAGCTCCGGGTCGAAGGGGACCGTGTAGCCGGTCTTCGGGGAGGGCGCGAGGCAGCCGCCGCGCCCCATGAGCCGGTCGAGCAACTGCCACAGCACGCCGGCGACCACCGGCTCGCCCTCGCCGTGGTCGGTGGGCAGCAGCCGTGAGTCATCGCCGGACTCGGTGAAGGCGGCCTGCTTGTGCTCGTTGTGGAACGACATCAGCGGCATCACCAGCGCGACGGTCGCGTTGCCGCCGAGGAACCCGTACCGCTCCACCAGCACGACGTCGGCCCCGGTGTCGGCCGCGCCGACCGCGGCGGCGAACCCCGAGGGACCCCCGCCCACCACCAGGACATCGCACCGGCCCCCGTGCCGGGCGGGCCGCGGGGGCAGGGTGACCGTGCGGGGCTCGCTGGGCTCTTCCAGGATCGGCATCGCTCTCCTCGCAGGTCAGGCGTGCGACGGGGTCAGGCGTGCAACGGGCGCGGCTCGTACGGCCGCCGCTGCGCCGCCCGCGCCTCTGGGCCGTCACCGATGGCGTCGAGCAGGAGCCCGCAGCGCACGCACGTCTCCCGCGCCGCCGCGGACAGCTCCCGGATGCGGGACCGGAGGTCGTCGCGGCGCCGCGGATACTCGTCCCAGAGCCGGTCCACCTCCGCCAGCAGCAGCCCGGCCTGCTCCCGTGCCACGCCCACCAGGGCCGGGGCGCCCAGCCGGCGCGCGAAGTCGAAGACCTTGCCGGAGTAGGGCAGCGGCAGGACCGGCACGCCGGTGAGCGCCGCGAAGATCACGAAGTGCAGCCGCATGCCGACGGCCAGGTCCAGATGGCGCATGAAGCCGAGGACCTGGCCCGGGCTGTAGTCGCCGTGCAGGATCCGGCCCTTGTCCGGCGCGGTCATGTGGGACAGCACGGCGTGTGCGTGCCGTACGTCGTGCCGTTCCATCGGCAGGAACACCACGTGTGCGTCCAGCCGCCGCACGAGGAAGTCCGCGACGTCGGCGAGCAGCGCGTGGTAGTCGCCCTCGTCCAGCTTCTCGGCGGCCCGGCCCGGTTCCCGCACCGACATCCCCACCAGCCGGGCGCCGGCCGGGATGCCCTCGTCGCGCATCATGGCCTCGGTGAACGGCTCGGGCCGCAGCAGCAGGGCCGGGTCGGCGGTGACCGCGACCTCGCGTTCCAGGCCGACCTCCTCCAGGACCAGCCGGGACTCCTCGTCCCGCACCACCACCTCGTCCATCTCGGCCAGCACGGTCCGCACCGCCTCCCGGTCCTCGGTGTCCCGCAGCGGCCCGGCGCCGACGGCGTAGGCGAAGGTGGGCACGTCCCGGATCTGCGCGGCGCGCACCAGCCGCAGGTAGCGCCGCGCCTCGCCGTCGTAGAGGATGCCGCCGCCGCCCAGCACCAGCAGGTCCAGGCCGGGCAGCACGTCCAGGACGTGGTTGCGGGTGACGCCCTCCCAGGGCACCACCTCGTCGGCGTCGCCGTGATGGGCGCGGGTGTGCTCCGCGTTCCGGCTCAGGACGACGAGGTGCGCGTCGGGCCGCTGGGCGCGCAGACAGCTCAGCACACAGGTCAGGATCGCCTCGTCGCCGGTGTTGAAGCCACCGTACGAACCGAGCACGCCGATACGCGGGCCCGGCCGGGTGGTGTGCGGATGCGAGGGGGCAGTGGTCATCCGGGGGCTCCCGTCACGTCGGAGTCGGCCGGCCCGCCGGCCGCGCACGGTGCCGGGTTGCCTGCGCGGCCGTTCGGAAACACGCCGGCCGGTATCCGGTCCGCGATTTCGCCCCCGACCTGCGACGGGAGCCCTCGCGCACGTCTGCCGCACCGCCCGGTCGCGGACCACGGTGGGGGCGTACGCCTGGCGCGGGACGGGCGCGCCGCCTCTTCTCCACCACGGTCCGGCGGGGCCGGGCCCCGCCGGACCGGGTCTCAGCAGCCCGCCGGTGAGGGCCTGCCGCGGGAGACGACGCGCGTGCCGTGGTCGTCGACGACACGGACCTGGAGCGAACCGCACGCGCACCGGGTCCACACCGTGCCGCCCGTGGCCGTGGCGTGCGTGGACACCACCTGGAAGGGCTCGGCAGCGTCCGGCCACCCGCAGTGGGGGCAGACGACCCCGGTCGTGCTGGGCATGGCGACTCCTCGTGCGTCGGTGGTGCGTGGGAAGGCCGGTGCGTGAGGTTGATCGACCGTCACGACACCGACAGGGTGCGGCCCCGGGCCCGTTCACGTCCAGGTTGATCTCCCGGACCCCACCGTGAAGCGTGAACCGCATGATTGGCCCGCGCAGGCCGCACGCCCTCAGGGCCGTCCCAAAGGGGCATCGGCCGGCCGGCCGGGACGTGGCCGGCCCGGCCGACGCGGCGTACGAGGCCTGGATCGCGCCCGTGCCGCAGAGCCCCTGCCGTCCGCACGTGAGGCCGGCGTGCGGTGCCGCCGGCCTCACCCCCGACGTGGTCCATCACGCGCTGGACCGGAACGTCACCGCCCACCTGGCCGCCCATGGGCTCGGCGTCGCACGGGTGCCCCGGATCGTCCGGCTGCCCGCGGGCTGCCGGGCGTGCGGGTGTCCTGCGCCGACCGCCCGCACCGCAAGCTGCTGACCTGCACACGCCGTGGCGGTCACCGGCGTGTGGCGGTCGCCGCCGCGCTGGAGGAACTGCGCGAACCTGGCGGCGCCGGCGGTGGCCTGACACGCGTCGGGGCCGGAGCTCGTCCGAGCTCCGGCCCCGTACGGTCGGTGGTGCCGGTCAGGCGGCGACGGCCTCGTCGGCGTGGCTGTACAGCCGGGCGACGACCTCGGTCAGCTGGGCGGCGACCTCGGCGTCGTCCGCCGGGTGGGTCTCGGCGAAGCGGGTCGCGGAGCCCGGGATGGACAGCTTGAGGTCCTCGATCACCTTGCCGCCGGCGATGCCCACGGACTTGCGGGTCTCGTCGTGCGCCCACACGCCGCCGTACTGGCCGAGGGCGGTGCCGACCACGGCGACGGGCTTGCCGACGATGGCGCCGGCGCCGTAGGGCCGGGACAGCCAGTCGATGGCGTTCTTCAGGACGGCGGGGATGGTGCCGTTGTACTCCGGCGAGAACAGCAGGAAGGCGTCGGAGGCCTGGGCGGCCTCGCGCAGCTTCAGGGCGGCGGCCGGGACGCTGCCCTCGACGTCGATGTCCTCGTTGTAGAAGGGGACCTCGCCCAGTCCTTCGAAGAGCTGTACCTCGGCGCCCTCGGGAGCGAGCCTGGCGGCCGCCTCGGCGAGCTGTCGGTTGTGCGAACCGGCGCGAAGGCTGCCGACGAGCGCAAGGATGCGGACAGACATGAGTACTCCCACTGCTGGAAAGACGCTGACAAACGGGCGGAAACGGGCAGGAACGGCCGCCATGGCCGAAACACCGCCGGGACGATCCGGACCGGGGTCCGTTTAATTTCTAACATCTCAAACGGACCGCGGTCCAGTTTTCTTCCCGGTGCTTTACGCTGGGTTCATGTCCGCCGCCCTGCCTCCCTTCCCGAACCCCCAGGAGACCGCCGACCAGCACGAGTTGCTGCAACTCGGCACGGGGACCGAGGAGGACGAACCCTGCCTGCGCGCCGACGCCGCGCGCAACCGGGCCCGGCTGCTGGAGGCCGCCGCGCGGCTGATCGCCGAGCACGGCGCGGCCGGGGTCACGATGGAGGCGGTGGCCTCGGCGGCCTCGGTGGGCAAGGGCACGGTCTTCCGCCGGTTCGGCGACCGCACCGGCCTGCTCATGGCCCTCCTCGACCACTCCGAGAAGAAGTTCCAGGCCGCCCTCCTCAGCGGCCCCCCGCCCCTGGGGCCCGGAGCGCCGCCCGTCGAGCGGCTGCGTGCCTTCGGCTGCGCGACGCTGCGCCGCTGCGTCGACGAACTGGACCTGCAACTGGCCGCCGAGCCGAGCGCGGAACGCCGCTACACCTCCGCCCCGCGCCGCTTCCTGCGCGGACACGTCGCCCTGCTGCTGCGGCAGGCGGTCCCGGACGCGGACAGCGAGCTCCTCTCCCACACGCTGCTCGCCTACCTCGACGCCGCGCTCATCCACCACCTCACCGAGCAGTGCGGGGTGTCCCCGGCGCGGCTGGAGGCGGGCTGGCTGGACCTGGTCGCGCGGGTGACCCGCACCGAGTCCCCGGCCTGAGTCACCGGCCCGAGCTGCCGGGCCACCGGTTCGCGGAGGGGAAACGGCCCGCCGCGCGGACGGCGCTTTCCGGACGACCTTCCCCCGCCCGCCGTTCCGCGCCCCGCCTCTGCCAAGATGCCGTACGTCATGGTGCAGATACCCAACACGCCCGACTCCGCGTCCCCCTCCGCACCGCGCTCCGTGCCCACGAGCGCCGATGTGGCCCGCCTGGCAGGCGTCTCACGCGCGACCGTCTCCTACGTCCTCAACAACACCAGCGCCGTCCGGATCAGCGAGCCCACCCGCCGCCGCGTCCACGAAGCCGCCCGTGAGCTCGGATACGTCCCGCACGCCGCGGCCCGCTCCCTGCGCGCCGGGCACAGCCGCATGGTCCTGATGCCCGCGCCGTCCTTCCCCGCCGGCCCGCTCTACAGCCGGTTCCTCACCGAACTCCAGTGGGCCCTGGGCCGCCTCGACTACACCGTCGTGCAGTACGGCACGGTGGGCCTGCGCGGCGACGAGGCCGCCCGTGCCTGGGCCGAGATGCGCCCCGTCGCCGTCCTGGTGCCGGGATCCGGGCTCGGCCCGCGGGGCGTGGAGCTCCTCAGGCGCTCGGGCGCCCGAGCCGTGGTCACCCTGGGCCCCGACGCCGTCGAGGGTGCGCACGCCCTGCTCATGGACCACGAGGCCGTGGGCCACAGCGCCGCCCGCCACCTCCACGACCGCGGTCGGCGCAGGATCGGCGTCCTCTTACCCGCGGAGGAAGGCCTGGAGGTCTTCTCGCTGCCCCGGCTCGCCGGCGCCCGCCGCGCCGTCCACGGCACCGGCGCCACCGTCACGGAAGTGCCCCTCGCCTACGAGGAGCGGGACGCCGCCCGGCTCGCCGCCCGCTGGAGGTCCCTCGGCCTCGACGCGGTGTTCGCGTACAACGACGAGTACGCGATGCTGCTGATGCGGGCCCTCCAGGACGAGGGCCTCGCCGTCCCCGGGGACGTGGCCGTGATCGGCGCCGACGACCTGATGCTGGGGCGGCTGCTCCGGCCCCGGCTGAGCACGGTCCACCTGGAGCTGCCCTCCGGGCACGACCTGGCCGCACTGGTCGACCGAGTCGTCCACGACCCCGACGCCGCGCCCGAGCGGCACGAGGTGCTGGGCGCGGCGGTGGTGCACAGGGAGTCGAGCTGACGGCGGACGCCCCTTACCGGCCGTCCTGCCCGGCCTGGCCCGCCCCCTGCGCCTGCTGCTCGGCGACCGCCTTGCGGACCTCGTCCATGTCCAGCTTCCGGGCCTGCCCGATGACATCCGCCAGTGCCTCCTCGGGCAGTGCCCCCGGCTGCGCGAAGACGGCCACCTGGTCCCGCACGATCATCAGGGTCGGAATCGACTGGATGCCGAAGGCCTGCGCCAGCTCGGGCTGCGCCTCGGTGTCCACCTTGCCGAACACCAGGTCGGGGTTGGCCTCGGCCGCCTTCTCGTAGACCGGGGCGAACTGCCGGCAGGGTCCGCACCACGACGCCCAGAAGTCGATCAGGACGAACTCGTTGTCCGTGACCGTCTGGTCGAAGTTCTCCTTGGTGAGCTCCACGGTGCTGCTCATGGTGTGTGATCCCTCTTCCTGGGGTCGGGGGCGAAGCCGTCGGCACAACACTGCCGGCCCGATGGGTATTCCGCGCACGTACCCATGTGGCCTCGGGGCACACCACCCACCACACTGGGCCCATGACGCAATCGGAAACCATCGCCTACGACGTCGTCGTGATCGGCGCGGGCCCCGTGGGGGAGAACGTCGCCGACCGCACCCGGGCGGCCGGCCTGTCCACCGCCGTCGTGGAGAGCGAACTCGTCGGCGGCGAATGTTCCTACTGGGCCTGCATGCCCAGCAAGGCCCTGCTGCGACCGGTCCTCGCCCGCGCGGACGCCCGCCGCCTGCCCGGCGTGAGCCCGCTGGTGCGGGACCCCCTCGACGCCCCGGCCGTCCTCGCCCGCCGCGACGAGTACACCTCCCACTGGAAGGACGACGGCCAGGTCCGGTGGGTGGAGAGCATCGGGGCCGACCTCCACCGCGGTCAGGGCCGGCTTTCCGGCCCGCGCACGGTGGAGGTGGCCGCACCCGACGGCACCCGCCGGATACTGACCGCCCGGCACGCCGTCGCCGTCTGCACCGGCAGCGCCGCCGCCCTGCCCGGCCTGCCCGGCCTGCCCGGACTCGCCGAGGTGCGCCCCTGGACCAGCCGCGAGGCCACCAGCGCCGAGAGCGTGCCCGGGCGGCTGCTCGTGGTCGGCGGCGGAGTCGTCGCCGTCGAGATGGCCACGGCCTGGCAGGCCCTCGGCTCCCGGGTGACAATGCTGGTGCGCGGCGGGGGAGGCCTGCTCGCCCGCATGGAGCCGTTCGCCGGCGAACTGGTCGCCGAGGCGCTCACCGAGGCCGGTGTCGACATCCGCACCGGCACGTCCGTCGAGTCCGTCGCCCGGGAGGGCGGCACCGTCGTCGCCGTCACCGACACCGGGGACCGCTTCGAGGCCGACGAGATCCTGTTCGCCACCGGCCGCGTCCCCCGCACCGGCGACATCGGACTGGAGACCGTGGGGCTGGAGCCGGGCTCCTGGCTCACGGTCGACGACAGCCTCCGCGTGGACGGCCACGACTGGCTCTACGCCGTCGGCGACGTCAACCACCGCGCCCTGCTCACCCACCAGGGCAAGTACCAGGCGCGCATCGCGGGCGCCGCCATCGCCGCCCGCGCATCCGGTGTGCCGGTCCTGGAGTCCGACCCCTGGGGCGCGCACGCCGCGACCGCCGACCACGACGCCGTTCCCCAGGTGGTGTTCACCGACCCGGAGGCGGCCTCCGTCGGTCTGTCGCTGGCCGAGGCGGAGCAGGCCGGTCACCGCGTCCGCGCCGTCGACGTCGACCTCGCGACGGTGGCCGGCGCGAGTCTGTACGGCGACGGCTACAAGGGCCGCGCCCGTATGGTCGTCGACCTGGAGGCGGAAATCATCCGCGGTGTCACGTTCGTCGGTCCCGGCGTCGGCGAGATGATCCACTCCGCGACCGTCGCCGTCGTCGGCCAGGTACCGATCAGCCGCCTGTGGCACGCGGTCCCGTCCTACCCGACGATCAGCGAGGTGTGGCTGCGGCTGCTGGAGGCGTACCGGGACAACTGACGGGCACGCCACCGCCGCTGTGGCCGGTCCCACGGACGGCCGGCGCCTCAGTCGGCGGCGGTGCGCGCCCCGCCGACGCCGGAAGTGCCTGGAGGTGGCGGAGGCGGGGGAGGCGCCCGGTGGGGGAGGCCCCCCGCAAGGCCCGAGCCGCGAGATGAGCACTGTCCCCCACGGAGCCCGGCGGACGTGTCAGACCGCCGGGCCCGGCAGGTCGAAGCCCAGGGCCGCCGCCGCCCGCTCCGGCGTCGGCTGCCCCCACCACTCCGCCATCGCGGCGTTCGACGCCAGCGACCGCGGCTCGGCCCGGTCCAGATACAGCGTGCCGTCGAGATGATCCGTCTCGTGCTGGACGATCCGGGCCGGCCACCCCGCGAACACCTCGTCCACCGCCCGCCCCCGCTCGTCCCGCGCCAGCAGCCGCACCTCGGCGTGGCGTGCCACGACCGCCTGCCAGCCCGGCACGCTCAGACAGCCCTCGAAGAACGCGGCCCGGCCGGTACCGACGGGCTCGTACGACGGATTGACCAGCACCCGGAACGGCTGCGGCACCCGTCCACGGGCCACCCGCACCTCGTCCGGTACCGGTGCCGGGTCCTCGATCACCGCGATCCTGAGCCCCACCCCGACCTGCGGCGCGGCGAGTCCCACGCCCGGCGCCGCGTGCATGGTGACGCGCAGCGCCTCGACGAACCGCTCCAGCAGCGCCGGCGCCAACTGCCGGTCGAAGGGCTCGGCCGGACGCCGCAGCACCGGATCACCGGCCGCGACGATCGGCAACGGGCCGCCGACGGCGAGCAGTTCCTCGACCCGCTCGGCAACGGCTGCGCTGCCACTCGGAGTTCCCATCACGCCAGCATGCCACGGCACACGGCACACGGCACACGGCCCCGACCGGCCCCCGGACGTGTGCCGCGCGCCACCCCGGGGCCGGGAATCCGGCGCGCTCCCGCCCCCTTCCCGACGGCGACGCCGAGGGGGGTGAGCGCATACCGCACTCACCCCCCTCGCCAACGCGTCCTCGCGGCCGCTCAGGCCTCGGCGAACTCACCCGCCAGGGCGGAGGCGATCCGCAGGTGCGAGTCGGCCTCCTCCTGACGCCCCTGCCGCTCGAGGGTGCGGCCCAGCATCAGCCGCGCGTAGTGCTCCACCGGATCGCGCTCGACGAGGACGCGCAGCTCGGCCTCCGCTCGCCGCAGTTGCGCCGAGTGGTAGTACGCGCGTGCCAGCAGCAGCCGCGGTCCGGTCTGCTCGGGCACCTCGCCGACCAGCCGGCTCAGGACACGCGCCGCGGCGGCGTAGTCCTTGGCGTCGAAGAACATCCGCGCGCGCTCCCAGCGCTCCGCCGGCGTTCCGTGGTCGTAGTACGTCGTTTCCACTGGTGCCTCCTTCGGTGTACTGCAACCACGTCATGTGGTTGAACATTCCACCACCTTGCGTGCTCACGCGGAGATCGCCGGCCTGTTCGCCGAGGCCGTCCGCCCCCACCCCGTCATCGCCGTGCGAGAGTGCCGTTCCGGAACGTCAGCAGGGCTCTGCGGCCGGGGACCGAGCAGGTGGTCGAGAAGACCCTGGCCTTCCGCGACTACGCCGGTGACTACCAGCGCCGGCTCTTCCTGATGGACCACGCCGGGCTGCCCCTGAAGAACGGTGCCGGACGCCCCCACCCACGCCTCCCTCCTCGCCACGAAGCAGGCCGAGAGCACCCGGGAAGAGGTGGCCGCGGGATGAAGCTCGTCGTCTCCGCGGGACTGAGCGTCCCGTCCTCCACCCGGCTGCTCGCCGACCGGCTCGCCACGGTCCCGAAGCCCGCCGGGCCGAGCCCCGAGCCGGTGCCGTGCGAACAGCGGCTCGCCGCACTGAACCGGCTCCCCGCCCGTACCGAGGCGCGAGGCCGGACGCGGTGGCGTCACCGCACCGCGTCCGGCCCCGGGGCGGGCGCCGGCCAGGGCGCCCCGGTCGCCTTCGTCCGGTGCGCGTCCTGCTCGCCCGGGGCCACCACGGGACCGGCAGCCGCGTCGAAGGCATGGGTCACCTCCGGCGCGGTGCCGTCCACCAGCAGTCGGCGGGCTTGCTCCTCGAAGCGGCGGTCGGTGGCCGTGAGCCGGCGGTGGTGCTGGGCCAGGTGCTCCGACCAGGAGGCGACGAGGTAGTTCTCGACGAAGCGACCGGGATCACCGCCGTCCTGGTAGAGACCCCAGGTCAGGGCGCCCGTGCGGCGCCGGGAACGGGCCACGTGCCGCATGCGGTCGGTGAAGGCGGCCCAGTCCTCAGGGGCGATCCGGTAGGTGACCGAGACGAGCACCGGGCCGTCGGCGGGGCCGGGTTCGAAGACCAGGGGCGGAACGGGCCAGTGGTCGGTGGGGCTGGGGTCGATCCCGGCCGTGTCGTGCAGGGGCCACCGGCGGACACTCAGGGCGCCGCCCACCAGCAGGCCGGAGCCGATCAGAAGTGACGCGGTCAGTCCCAGCCCGTCGGCCAGTGCACCCCACAGGGGCGCGGTCAGCGCCTGCCCGCCCTGGAACACCACGAGATAGACGGCGAGTCCCCGGGCCCTGACCCAGCCGGGCAACCGTTGCTGGACCGCCGTGTTGAGGGTCGACAGCACGCCGATCCAGGCCAGGCCGGCAGGCAGCAGCGCGGCCGCCGCGAGCCACGGCGTGTGCGTCAGGGCCAGGACCACCAGAACCGCCGCGAAGAGGGCGGACCCGGCGGCGAGTGTGCCGCTGGCGCCGAGTACGCGGCGGATCGCGGGCAGGGCGAAGGCGCCGCTCACCGCACCGACGCCCACGACGCCGAGCAGCAGTCCGTATCCGCCCGAGCCGAGTCCCAGGGAACGGCTCGCCACGAGCGGGAGCAGCGACCACAGGGCGGCCCCGCCCGGGATGAACAGGGCCGTGCGCAGCAGGACCCGGCGGACGCCGGGCGCGTGCCACACATAGCGGCGGCCGGCCTGCACCGCTGCCAGAAGTCCTTCGCCGGGGCCCGGGGGCCGGGCCGTCACCGGCCGTCGCCACAGCAGCAGTACGGCCGCGATGCCCAGGTAGGACAGGGCGTTGAAGGCGAAGACCCAGCCCGCGCCCGCCGCGGCGACCACCGCGCCGCCGAGGGCCGGGCCCACGGCGCGGGCCAGGTTCATGTTCACGGCCCCCAGCGCCGCCGCCTGCCCCAGGTGTTCGCGTGCCACCAGTTCCGGCTGGACCGCCTGCCAGGCCGGGCCCATCAGCGCGGTGCCGCAGCCCAGCAGGAAGGTGAGGGCGAGAAGGAGGCCCGGGGTGAGTGCGCCCTGGAACGCGAGCACCGTCAGCACGGTGGAGACGGCGAGCAGCGCGGACTGGGCGGCCAGGAGCACCTTGCGGCGGTCGTAGCGGTCGGCCAGCACACCGGACGGCAGGGCGAGCAGGACGACCGGCAGGCTGGAGGCCGTCTGTACCAGCGTCACCAGGGCGGCGCTGTGTCCGACGAGGAGCCACTGGGCGCCGACCGTCTGCATCCAGGTGCCGGTGTTGGACACCAGCTGCGCGATCCACAGCGCGCGGAAGACACGTGCCGCGAGCGGTGCCCAGGCCGAGTTGTCCGTGAGCCTCATGACGTGGGCCCGGTCCAGGCGGGGGCGGACGCCGACAGGCGGTGGACGGCCACCGATGTCACCACGAGCAGCATCAGGGACAGCCCCAGGACGTGCACAAGCTCGGCGTGCCGCAGGAGCAGGGCCCCCGCGAGGGCGCCGAGGAACATGGCGAGCACGGAGAGGACGCGCCGGCCGGGCCGGGGGGCCGCCCCGCCGGCCGGCGAGGAGTCCGCGGCCAGTCCGGTCAGGGTGAGTGTCAGGACGGTCGTGGTCAGGTCCGGGACTCCGAGGCGACGCGCGACCGCGTTCTGCATGCCCATGGCGATACCGAGGAGCACGATGAGGGTGTACCGGACCGGGCCGGTCACCTCGCCGTGCGCCAGGGCGACCGCTGTCACGGTCCCGGCGACGAGAACGGACTGGACGGCCGTCGTCACCCCCAGCAGCCGGCCGCGGTGGGCCGCGAACCGGGTGCCGTATCGTCCTCCCGCCAGCGCTCCGGTGAGGAACGACACCATCGAGACGAGGGACGCGGTCACCGACAGGCCTGGTGCGCCCGCCAGGGCGAAGCCCAGGAAGACCACGTTGCCGGTCATGTTGGCGACGAAGACCCGGCCGAGCGCCAGGTAGCTCACGGCGTCGATGAGCCCGGTCACCACCGTCAGCACCAGCATCAGCGGCGGCAGGGGCCCGTGCCGGTCGCCCTTCGGCGGGACGAGTGTGCGGGCGGCGTCAGTCAGCAGTCCGCGCATGTCGCGTCCTCCCTTCCGTCGTGGTGCCGGCGGCGGGTGCGTGCCGCAGCACCGATCGGGTGACCAGCCCGCTGACCGGCCCGACGACGATCACCACGAGGGAGAACCACAGCGGCCAGGAGGCCAGTCCGAGGAGGTCGTCGGCCGACCAGCGGCCCGGTCCGGTGAGCGCGAGGGCCGCGGCGACGGTGACGAGGACCAGCGGGTACTCGTAGCCGTCGTTCTGGACCCACAGCCCCTTGTGCCACTTGACGGTGCCGGCCACCGTCATCACTCCCATGGCGGCCATCGCCGCCAGGGGAGTGAGGAGGCCGGCCGCCAGGAACAGGCCGGCACCGATCTGGCTGCCGCCCGCGGCGAGGGCGGTGAGTCTCCCACCGCGGAAGCCGTCACGGCGGAACTCCTCGGTTCCCCCGGCCAGCCCGTTGCCCCCCAGCCGGAAACTGACCTTCTGCACTCCGTGCCCGGCGATGAGGAGCCCCACCACCAGCCGGAGCACCAACAGTCCGCTGTCCATCGCGTTCGTCTGCCTGTTCCTGACGTCCGTCGTCAATCGTGGAGAGAGAGTCAGCCGGCGGCGTGCTCGCCGATGACGGCCTGCGCGTACACGACCCCGAGACCGTAGGTGCCGCCGTTCTCCTTCACGACGTCCATGACCGGGAGGTACGTGTCCGTACGCGCCCAGTCGCGCTGGAGCTCGAGGAGCACCTGCACCCAGGTCACCGGCACCACGCCGGCCTGGACCATGCGCTGGACGGCGTGCTCGTGGGCCTGCGGGCTGACCCCGCCGGACGCGTCGGTGACGACGTAGACCTCGTAGCCCTGGGCGAGCGCGGACAGCGCGGGCAGGACGACGCAGACCTCGGTCCACAGGCCGGCGATGACCAGCTTCTTACGGCCGGTCGCCTTGACGGCCTCGACGAAGGCGACGTCCTCCCAGGCGTTCATCGTGCTGCGGTCGATGATCTTCTGGTCGGGGTGGACGTCCGCCAGCTGCGGCATGAGCGGGCCGGAGAAGGACTCGGCGGCCACGGTGCTCAGCACGACGGGGACGTCGAAGACCTTGGCGGCCTTCGCCAGGCCCACCGTCGCGTTGATGATGGCGGTGCGGTCGCCGCTGCCGGTGCCGAAGAACATCTGCGGCTGGTGGTCCACGAAGAGCACCGCGCAGTTGTCGGGGGTCAGCAGGTCGGGGCTGGGAGCAGCGGTGACCTCGGAGATGTCGACCATGGGTATGCCTTTCGGTGAAGGGTTGTGACGATCACGGACGGTCGTCCGTGATCCGGGGGAGAAGTTCTGGGGGGAGGCCGGGCCGGGGATGCGCAGGCCCGGCTCGGAGGGTGTGGTCGCCGTACGCCTGGCTCAGAAGAAGCAGGGGTCGAGGACCGGGCTGTCGGTCTCGGGGACGAGGCCGCGGCGGGCGCGCCACTGGCGGTGCAGCTCCGACTCCGCGGCGGCCTCGCCGAGCAGTTCGGCCTGGCGGACTCCCGTCCCGCCCGCCACGGGGGTCGCCCGGTAGCCGCCGAAGTGCGCCACCGGGCTCCACTCGGGTGTCACCGCGGGCACCTGTTCGTCGATGCCCTCGTACTCGCCGGCGGCGTAGACGACACGGCCGCCGACGACCGTCAGCAGGGCCTCGATGTGCGGGATCTCCGCGTCGGGCACCGAGAAGTAGTCCTCCGAGAGCACGGTGAGATCACCGAGGAAGCCCGGACGCAGCACGCCCTTGCGGTCCTGCTCCCCGGTGAGCGAGGCACCGGCCGTGGTGAACATCTCCAGGGCCGTCTCCCGGTCCACGCGGTTGTGCGGCGGGTGGATGGTCAGGCCCCCGACCGTGCGGCCGGTGACCAGCCAGTGCAGGGCGACCCACGGGTTGTACGAGGAGACGCGGGTGGCGTCGGTGCCGGCACCGACGGTCAGGCCCCGGCCGAGCATCGCGCGGATCGGCGGGGCGTCGGCGGCGGCGCCGATCCCGTAGCGGCGGACGAACGCCTCGCCCTGGAAGGACAGCCGGTTCTGCACCGACATGGCACCGCCGAGGGCGACGATGCGGTCGAGGCTGTCGGCCGACACGGTCTCCGCGTGGTCGAACAGCCAGCGGTTGCCACCGGGGAAGAGCCCTTCCGCGGCGAGCTTCTCGAACACGGCCAGGTCGCGGCGGATGGTCTCGTCGTAGGTGGCGTGCAGGCGGAAGCCCCAGCCGTTCTCCATCAGAAGGCGCACGGCCTTCTCGAACTCCACCTCGTAGTCGGAGGCGTGCTCCGGGCGCGGCTCGGCGAAGTTCTCGAAGTCCGCAGCCGCCCAGGTGAGGTTCTCCCCGGCGCCGTTGAGACGCAGCCACTCGTCGCCGTCCTCGGGCCGGACCATGCCGATCCAGCGGGTGAGGTCGTCGATCTCCTGCCCCGCGGTCTGCGGGAACAGGTGGTAGGCGATGCGCAGGGACAGCTCGCCGTCCCTGGCCAGTTCCGTGACCGTCTCGTAGTTGTCGGGGAAGTTCTGGAACCCGCCCGCCGCGTCGATCGCCGAGGTGAGCCCGAACCGGTTCAGCTCCCGCAGGAAGTGGCGGGTGGACGTCTTGCGGTGCTCCTCGTCCAGCACCGGCGCCTTGGCCAGCGTCGAGTAGAGGATCAGGGCGCTGGGGGCCGCCAGCAGCATGCCCGTGGGCTCGCCGTCGCGGCCCCGCATGATCTGCCCGCCTCGGGGGTCGGGGGTGTCCTTGTCGTAGCCCACCGCCTTGAGGGCCGCGCGGTTGAGGACCGCGGACTGGTAGAGGTGCAGGACGAAGACCGGGGTGTCCGGTGCGGCGGCGTTCAGCTCGGCGACGGTGGGCAACCGCCGCTCGGCGAACTGCTCGGCCGACCAGCCGCCCACCACCCGGACCCACTGGCCCTTGGGTGTGCGGGCCGCCTGCTCACGCAGCATGGCCAGGCCCTGCCGCAGGGAGCGGACACCGTCCCAGCGCAGCTCCAGTACGTAGTTGAGGCCGCCGCGGATCACGTGCAGGTGGGCGTCGTTGAGGCCGGGGATCATCCTGCGGCCGAGGGCGTCGACCACCCGGGTGGCGGGCCCCACCTGGCCGGCCACGTCCTTGTCACCGCCGACGGTGGTGATGACGCCGTCGCGGATGGCGACCGCCTCGGCCTGGGGGAGGCGGGGATCGCCGGTGTGGATCTTGGCATTGCGGACGACGAGGTCCGCCGCGTCGTCGGTGGCGCGGGGAATCAGCCCGCCGACCGGCATGCTGGACACCTTTCGACAACCTCCTGAGGGACGTGCAGCGTGGGATTTCCGTGAAGGCCGCGCGCCCGAGTCGGTACGAGGTCGGCGACGTGCACGGGGGACCGTGCTGCGGCTGCTTCGCCGGTCACGCTAGGCCGGACCGTCCTGGCCCGGTGTCTGGTCAGCGCACTGGAACTTGTCCGGCAGTGCACCGCGGGTACCGGCGTGCACGGGGAGGCCAGAGCCGCTGCGCGGGCGGACAACACCCGCCGTCTCCGCGGTCCTAGCGTGGCCGTGGACGGCCCGGCGGATCTCCGCATCCGGTGCGGGCCGATGCGCCGGAACCACCGGCGCACACATGAGTCACAGGAGTCCGTATGTCCCACACCTTCGAGCCGGTCCAGCCCGTCCTGGAGCCGGCCGCGGCCGCGTTCGCCGAGGCGACCGCCAATCCCCCCTACCTGTTCGACCTGCCGCCGGCCGAGGGCCGCAAGGCGGTGGACGAGGTGCAGTCCGGCGACATCGACAAGCCGGCCGTCGACGAGGAGTGGATCACCGTCCAGGGCGGGCCCACGGGCAGTGTCCGCGCCCGTGTCGTCAAGCCCGCCGGTGCCGAGGGCTCCCTGCCGGTCGTCCTGTACATCCACGGCGCCGGATGGGTCTTCGGCAACGCCCACACCCACGACCGCCTGGTCCGCGAACTCGCCGTGGGCGCGAACGCGGCCGTGGTCTTCCCCGAGTACGACCTTTCCCCCGAGGCCCGTTACCCGGTGGCGATCGAGCAGAACTACGCGGTCGCCCAGTGGGTCGTGACCCAGGGCGCGTCCCAGGGCCTGGACGGTACGCGGCTGGCCGTGGCCGGTGACTCCGTCGGCGGCAACATGACCGCGGCCCTGACCCTGATGGCCAAGGAGCGCGGCGATGTCGCCCTGGTCCAGCAGGTGCTGTTCTACCCGGTGACCGACGCGAGCTTCGACACCGGCTCCTACCACCAGTTCGCGACCGGCTACTTCCTGCGCCGCGACGGCATGCAGTGGTTCTGGGACCAGTACACGACGGACGAGGCGGAGCGGGCGCAGATCACCGCCTCCCCGCTGCGCGCCACCACCGAGCAGCTCGCCGGCCTGCCCCCGGCCCTGGTCATCACCGGCGAGGCCGACGTCCTGCGCGACGAGGGCGAGGCCTACGCGAACAAGCTCCGCCAGGCCGGCGTGCCCGTCACCGCCGTCCGCTACCAGGGCGTCATCCACGACTTCGTCATGCTCAACGCCCTGCGGGAGACGCACGCCGCCGAGGCGGCCATCACCCAGGCCGTCACCGTCCTGCGCACCGCGCTGCACACCCGCTGACGCGGTGCCCGAGCCACTCGTTCCAAGGAGCGCACACATGGTCACCACCACTCCGACCGCCCTGCTCGTCCACGGCGCCTTCGCGGACGCCGGCAGCTGGTCCGGCGTCATCGCGGAGCTGCAGAACCACGGCATCCCCGTGGTGGCGCCCCCGAACCCGCTGCGCGGTCTGGCGTCCGACGCCGCCTACATCGCCTCGCAGGCCGCTCAGATCGACGGCCCGGTCGTCCTGGTCGGCCACTCCTACGGTGGCGCGGTCATCTCCGTGGCGGGCACCGCGGAGAACGTCGTGGGCCTGGTGTACGTCGCGGCCTACATCCCCGAAGCGGGGGAGAGCCTCGGTGAGCTGCAGGGGCGTTTCCCGCTCTCGCCACTGGTCAGCAACCTCACGGAGAAGACGTACCCGGTCGACGGCGGACAGACCGCGGTCGAGGTCACGATCAAGGCCGAGGCCTTCCCGGCCGTCTTCGCCGCCGACGTCCCGGCCGCCGTCACCCAGGTCCTGGCGGCGGCGCAGCGTCCCCTGGCGGCCTCGACGTTCACGGAGACGGCCTCGGCCGCGGCGTGGAAGACCAAGCCGTCCTGGGCGCTCGTGGCCGGCGCGGACGAGGCGATCAACCCGGAAGTGGAGCGCTTCGGCGCGAAGCGGGCCGGAGCGACGGTCGTCGAGATCGACGGTGCCTCACACGCCGTCGCCGTCTCCCAGCCGAAGGAAGTCGCCGAACTGATCCGCGACGCGGTGCGCGCGACCACCTGACGCGTCCGCAGCCGGTGACCGACGCGAAGGCCGCGCGGCCTCTCCCCCGGGGGAGAGGCCGCGCGGCCTTCGCACGGGGCCGTCTCGGCTCCGCCGTCGCGCGGTGACCACCGGGACAAGACCCTCGGGAGGACACCGGGGACAGGCGCGGACGCCGGGCACCGTGCGCTGACGGGCACCGGCACATGCGCTGCCGGTCAAGGCGATCTCGTGGTGCTGTCTAGCGTCGCTCGGGTAGGACGCACAGCACGTCACCGCAGGAGGCAGAAGATGACCACCAGCTCCCGTCACATGAGCGGCAGCCAGCCCTGGCTGCACCAGAAGGGCGAGGTGATCCAGGAGTTCGGGACCGTCAAGCAGTTCCCGCTCGGCCTGTCGTACGAGGCCCGGATGTATTCCTGCCAGCGACTGAACAGGGTCCTGGCGGACACGCAGATCCTGTACGGCCTCTACAAGAAGCACCACTGGCTGATGCGCGGCGCGACCTTCTACCAGCTGCACCTGGTGCTGGACAAGCACGCCGGTGAGCAGCTGGAACTGGTCGACACCCTCGCCGAACGCGTCCAGTCGCTCGGCGGCGTCGCGGTGGGGGACCCCCGGCACGTCGCGGAGATCACGTCGATCCCGCGGCCCCCGGACGGCGTGGAGGAGGTCCCGGCGATGCTGTCGCGGCTGCTGGAGGCCCACGAGACCATCCTCGTCGAGGCCCACGACGCCGCGGCGCGCACCGCCGAGCTGGGCGACGACGGCACCAACGACCTCTTCGTCTCGCAGGTGATCAGGACCGGCGAGTTGCAGTCCTGGTTCCTGGCCGAGCACCTGGTGGACACGCCGCTCGTCCGCTCCTGACCCCACCGCGACGACGCCCACGCCGCTGCCCGTACCCGCGTACGGCGCGGCGGCGGTGGCCGTCCGCCTCTGGTCGCCGGACACGGCCGTCCGCGTCGGTGGGCGGATGGCCGGCGGGTCCGGGACGTGAGCCGTTCCACGAGGGCTGGCACGCGCGCCCGGACCCCGGACGTACGCGGCCGGATCACCGCACGGGAACCGGGCTCTCGCGGACGGGGTGTTTGCTCATGACCGAGACCCGGTTGAACGCGTTGATGGTGATCGCGACCCAGACCACCGCGGAGATCTCGTCGGCGGAGAGCGTGGCGTGGGCCTGCGCGTAGGCCGCGGTCTGGGTGGTCGCCTCGGCGAGGGCGAGGGCGGCGCGCTCCCGGGGAGTGAAGAGTTCGGTGTCGCGCCAGGCGGCGAGGACGCCGAGCCGCAGGGTGGTCTCGCCCGCTCGCAGGGCGGCGCGGGTGTGCAGGGCGAGGCAGTAGGCACAGGCGTTGAGCTGGGACACGCGCAGGTTGACCAGTTCCACGAGCCTCCGGTCGATCCCGGCCGCGGCCGCCGCGTCCTTCGCGGCCTGCGCGGTCGCGGTGAGCGCGCGGTAGGCGTCGGGGTGCTGCTTGTCGATGAAGACCCGGTTGGCGGGTCTCACCGCCGCCGTCTCCGTCATGTCGTCTCTTTCGTCGAGCGATGATGCACCGCCCGTCATATCATCGGACCAGTAGTTGTTGAAACTCGAACATTTAGTCGCGGAGAGGGCTGAAACCGTGAGCAACACCGAAACGCACCCTGCCGAAATGAAGTGCGGTGGCCCGGCCGACGACGCGGACTCCTCCGCCGTCGAGGTCCTCACCGCCCGGCAGGTCCCGCTCGGCGGCCCGCGGGCGATGCCGGTGCGGCGCACCCTGCCCCAGCGCGCCCGGACGCTGATCGGGGCCTGGTGCTTCGCCGACCACTACGGCCCCGACGACGTGTCCGTGACGGGCGGCATGGACGTGGCCCCGCATCCGCACACGGGTCTGCAGACGGTCAGCTGGCTCTTCAGCGGGGAGATCGAGCACCGCGACAGCCTCGGCAGCCACGCCTACGTCCGGCCCGGCGAACTCAATCTGATGACCGGCGGGTTCGGGATCAGCCACACGGAGGTGTCCACCCCGGGGACGACGGTCCTGCACGGCGTACAGCTGTGGGTGGCGCTGCCCGACGAACACCGCGACGCGGCCCGGGACTTCCAGCACCACGTCCCCGCCCCCGTGCCGCTGGACGGCGGCAGCGCCCGTGTCTTCCTCGGCACGCTCGCAGGCGACACCTCCCCGGTGCGCACCTTCACACCCCTGCTCGGCGCCGAACTGTCGGTGGATCCGGGGGCCGCGGTCACCCTCGACGTCGACCCGGAGTTCGAGCACGGCCTCCTCGTGGACGCCGGTGACGTCCGCCTGAACGGCACTGTCCTGAAGCCGGCCGAACTGGGCTACGCCGCGCCCGGCCGCGCGGCGCTCACCGTCACCAACGAGGGACCGGACGCCGCCCGCCTGGTGCTGCTGGGGGGACCGCCCTTCGGTGAGGAGATCGTCATGTGGTGGAACTTCATCGGCCGCACCCACGACGACATCGTCCGGGCCCGCGAAGCCTGGCAGAACGCCTCGGACCGCTTCGGGCGGGTCGAGGGCTACCCGGGCGACCGCCTCGCGGCCCCCGCTCTCCCCAATGCCACCCTCACCCCGCGCAGGAACCCCTCCCCGGCCGCCGGGGACGCGCGATGACAGGCACGAGGATCACGAGGGCGTAGGGAGGAGCCGGAGGGGCGTCGGCGTCGAGGACCTCTCCCGAGGCCACGGCGAGACGCCCGCGCTCCGGGCGAGTCCGGTCCGGTGGAGAAGGCCCGGGTCGTGGGTCACGAACGCGGACGCGGACGGGATCGCCGTCACCTCACCCTGCGCGCCGCCTCGTCGACGAGGAATCCGACCCCGATGCCGAGCATCCACGTGTCCTTCGCCAGCGCGGTGCCCTCCTGCGTCGGACGCAGGCTGCCCTCCTCGCGCATGCCGGGAGTGCGCAGGTACAGACCCACCAGCCCGGCCGAGAAGGCGGTCAGGCCGATCCCCGCCACCGCCGTCGGCACGACCGGCAGCAGGAGCGCGGCACCCAGCGCCATCTCACCGACCGAGAGCAGGCGGACGAAGGTGGAGGGCCGCAGCCTGCCGAGGAACGGATAGGCGTGCGTCGCCATGCCGTGCAGCTGGAGGGCGCTCTGCTCGCCGACGCCACGTTTGGCCATGCCGGAGTTGAGGATGAAGGCCCCGGTGGCCAGTCGTGGTGCCACATGCCTGGGTTCGATGGGCAGACGCATGGGTGCTCCCTCGCGGCGGTTCACGCAGACGCGCCCGAGCCTAGGCCGAGCCACGGGCCCCCGCAGCGCGGGAGGCCGGGGATTGCGCCGACCGGGAGCCCGCCGCGTACGGGTGCCCGACCGGGCTCACTCGTGGGCCGGGCGCACCGTGCCGAGACAGCGCCGCACGCTGATCTCGATGACGACCCTCGCCGGGTTCGCCCGCGGCTGCCGGTAGCGGGCCGCGTACCGGGCCTCCGCGTCCCGGACCGCCTCGGCGTCCTCCCGTACGGTCGCCACGCCCTCCAGGGTGGACCAGCGCCTGCCGTCGACCTGGCTCACGGCGACGACGGGACGCTCCGCCCGCTCGACGTTGCGCACCTTCGCCGTGCCCCTGCTCGTGATGACCCGTGCCGTGCGGGTGGCGTGGTCGTACGTCACCCCGACGGGGACCAGGTGCGGGGTTCCGTCGGCGCGCGTCGTCGACAGGAAGCACACCCGGCGCTCCTGCCAGAACCTCACGAACTCCGCGTCCGCGTCGTCCTGTGTCCCGGTGTCCATCGGATCTCCTTGCGTGAGCTGGGGGCGTTCCCGGAGGGAACCGACCGGCGAGGGAACAGTAGCCGTCGCCACCGCGTGCGCGGACAGCGGGCGTGCACGCGGTGGCGACGGGAAACGGTGGAAGGTTCCGGCCGGTGGGTGACACCGGCCCGCCCGGGGGGAAACCGTGTCCCGAAGACCGGCGCGCACCACCGACGGAACGGAGTACGGACGATGGCCACCACGCCGGGGGAGACCCGAGCTCCCACGACGGCGCCCCACGGTATCCGGCTGCCCGGCATCCTCCTCGGGATCGGACTCGGCGGATTCGTCGACGGCATCCTGCTCCACCAGCTCCTCCAGTGGCACCACATGCTCACCAGCACCAACCGCGACCGCATCGGCGTGAAGTACTACAACCCGAACACCGTCTCCGGGCTGGAGATGAACACCGTGTGGGACGGCATCTTCCACGCGGTGTGCTGGATCGCCGTGCTGCTCGGCCTGGCCCTGCTGTACTCCCGGGTCACGTACAACCGCCGGGCGGTGTGGGCCTCACGGGTGCTGTGGGGCTGGATCCTGGCCGGGTGGGGCGTGTTCAACCTGGTCGAAGGTGTCCTCGACCACCAGATCCTGGGCATCCATCATGTCCACGGCGGCCCGCACCAGGCATGGTGGGACGCCGGATTCCTCCTCCTCGGTGCCCTGTTCCTGGTCGGCGGGCACCTGCTCCAGCGCGGTGGACGGCCCGTCGACCCCGACGCCCCCCGCGGTGCCGTCCGGGCCGGAGGCCACGCCTGATGGACGGTGGCCACGGCGGTGCCCAGGGTGCCCACCCCGGGCACCGCGACGGTCCCGGCAGCGGCGAGGGTCTGCTGGAGGCGGCGCCGACCGTGCTGGTGCTGGTCCTGCTGCTCGCCGCGGCCGTGGGGTACCTGTGCGCCGCGCGCCGGGCCCGTCGCCGCAACCCCGGGCAGGGCTGGAGCGGCCGGCGGTCGGCGTCGTTCCTCGGCGGGCTGGCCGTACTGGCCGTCGCGCTGCTGCCGCCGTTGGGACCGGCCGCGCACACCGACTTCCGGGGGCACATGGCCCAGCACATGCTCATCGGCATGTACGCCCCGCTGGCGCTGGTACTGGCCGCGCCGGTCACGCTGGCGCTCCGTGCCCTGCCGCCGTCCCGCGCCCGCCGGCTGACCGCACTGCTGCACAGCCCTCCCGCGCGGCTCCTCACCCGACCCGCCGTGGCGCTCGCGCTGAGCACCGGCACCCTGGGGCTGCTGTACTTCACCCCGCTGTACGACACGGCGACGGCCCACCCCGCGGGGCACTGGCTGATGAACGCCCACTTCCTGGCCTCCGGGGTCCTCTTCGCCCACGCCGTCGCCGGACCCGATCCGGCACCCGCGCGGCCCGGCGTACCGGCCCGGCTGGTGTACCTCGGCCTCGCCGTCGCCGCCCACGCGCTGATCGCCCAGGCGATGTACGGCGGGATCTTCGTCCACATCCACGCGCCCGTCGACCGGGTCCGGCAGGGAGCGGAGATCATGTACTACGCCGGGGACGTCGCCGAGCTGCTGCTCGCCGCGGCCCTGGTGGCCACCTGGCGGCCCGAACGCCGAGGCCGTGCGGCGGCCCGTGACCCGTTGCCGCCGGGCCCGGCATCAGGCGGCGTCCCGGTCGGGTGAGCGGTGTCCGGCGGGGTCCGGGCCGCGGCGGCCCGGCGTGGCCCCGGCTCGGCCGCCAGGGAGGAGACGCAGGTGCCGGGGCCTGGCGTGCCGGGCCGGCCGCGGTGCGTCGAAGAGCCGGTCCTCCAGGCACGTCATGGCGAACAGAAGCAGCCCCAGTCCGGGGAGCAGTAGGACGGCAACGGTAACCACGCCGCAGGTCCCCCTCCGCTGTGGATGACGCCCTTGCGGGTGCCCGGGCCGGTGCCGTTGATGGGCCGTCGCCGGGTGAAGATGACGTGACCATCGGGCAAACGGGGCGAAAGGGGAGGGGTGGGCCGGGTCGACGTGTGCCACCCGGTGCGCCGGGAGGCCGTGTCCGCACCGTCCGTGGGCCGGGAGGGCGAGGAGAGCCGGGGCCGGCGGCCGGGACGCGAGCGCCGAGGTGCGGAGCATGTGAGCCGACGACGCCCCGGCCCCGGGAGGACGGGAGCGCCGGCCGGGCCGCCCGTCCGGTGCGTCGGCGTGCCGTATTTGCCGTATCGGCAAACGCATTTGTCGTCGCGGCGCCGACGGGTGCAGCCTGCAGGCGGGGCGCGGACATCGGGCGCCCCGCCGAGCAGACGACCCCGTACGCCCTTCAGGAGGCACCATGACCGACATGCCGGCGCCGGCTCCCGCCGCGGAGTTCTGGGAATCCCGTTACCGCGACACCGGTCGCGTCTGGAGCGGCCGCCCCAACGAGCTGCTGGTCCGGGAGGCGAGCGACCTCGTCCCCGGCACCGCGCTGGACCTGGGCTGCGGTGAGGGGGCGGACGCCGTGTGGCTGGCCTCGCGCGGCTGGCGGGTCACCGGCGTGGACATCTCGGGCACGGCGCTCGACCGCGCCGCCGGGCACGCCGCCGAGGCCGGGGTCGGCGACCGCGTCACCTGGGAACGCCACGAGCTGGGCCGGACGTTCCCCGAGGGCTCCTACGACCTGGTCAGCGCCCACTACCTGCAGTCCCCGGTCGCGCTCGACCAGCAGGCGGTCCTGCGCGGCGCCGCGCACGCCGTCGCGGACGGCGGCACCCTGCTGGTCGTCCTGCACGCCGGCTGGCCGTCGTGGCAGACCGAACCGCCCTTCGAGGCCGTCTTCCCCACCCTGGACGGGGTGCTGGCCGAACTCGCCCTGCCCGACGGCGAGTGGACCGTCGAGACCAAGGAGACGGTCCGCAGGCCGAGTGCCTCACCCGAGGGTGTCGGAGGTTTCCGCGAGGACAACGTGTGGCGGCTGCGGCGGGCCTGAGCCCGCCGGTACCCGCCACGGCGCGTACGCGCCGGACCGGAGCGGCCTCCTGCCGCCGGGGCGAGACCGGCGCGGGGCCGCGTCCGGTGACGGCCCCGCGCCGGCCGGCCCGTCAGACGCGCTGCCAGAGGGCCGGCGTGTTCTCGGGCGACCACACGTTCTGCGCCTGGTGGCTCTGCAGGCACCGGTACCGCAGGCCCGCGTGGGTCACCGTGGCCCCGACCTCGTAGACACGGCCCGCGGCCCACGCGTCCGCCGCCGCGTTGTCCTGGGACGCGGGCGTTCCCTCCGACGCGGAGGTGGTCGTCAGGGTGAGGCCGAAGTCGCTGAGCAGCGGGTTGATCGGCTGGTAGAAGGTGGTTCCGCCGTCGGTGCAGTCACCGGAGCCGCCGGAGGTGGTGCCCTGGGCCTGGGCACCCGCGACGAAGGGGCCCCCGGAGTCGCCGGCTTCCGCGCACACCGTCGTCTCGGTCAGCCCGTCGACGGTGCCCTCGGGGTACCGGACGCTCGTGTCGTGCTGCCGGACGGTGCCGCAGTGCCACCCGGTGGTGGAGCCGGAACGGCAGACCGACGCGCCCACGAGGGCCTCCACCGAGCCGGCCATCTGCACCCGCTGGTCGTCCTGCGCCCTGACGTCCGGGGTGGCGCTCCAGTCGGCGTTGACACCGACCCAGGCCATGTCCTTGCCGGGGAAGGTGGAGGCCTGGAAGGTGCCCTGGTCGCTCTGGTCGAACCCGGTGGTCTCGTCTCCCGGCTCGCCGCAGTGACCGGCCGTGGCGAAGCCCTGCTGCTCGCCCTTGGTCACGGAGAACCCGACGGAGCAGCGGGACCGGCCGTCGATGTAGTAGGCGTCGCCGCCGACGAGGTCCTTCAGCAGGCGCGGCCGGTCCGCCGACACCCGGACGCCCACGTCCTGGCCGTCGACCCCGGCGGTCTTGATGAAGTCCGCCGCGGCCGCCTCGCCGGTGGCCTGGACCATGACCCGGTTGGCCTTCACGTCGACGTACCAGACCGGCGTCTCGGCGGGCCGCATGCGGACGGCGGTGGCGTCCAGCTTCTCCTTGACCGCCCTGAGTTCGCCCAGCCCCTTCCTGACGACCGCCGCCTTGGCGCCCTGCGCCTCGATGGCGGAGGTGTCCGCGGCGTCGGTGGTGGCGACGGTCAGCTCGGCGGAGGTCGCGCCGCTCACCCAGGCCCCGGCGAAGCGGTCGCCCAGCATGTTGCGCAGCCGGCCCGCGCGGGTGCCCGCCTCGGCCTCGTTGACCAGGCGGGTCGCCGCCTGGTCCGGCGTCAGTTTCAGGTCGCGTTGCATCGCGTGCAGCACCTGCGCCGACGGTGTGTCGGCGCCGAGCGTCTGGGCGGCGGTGGGCCCCGGCCCCGGCACCGGCTCCGGTGCGGCCGACGCGGCCGGGGGAAACGCGGTCAGGACCAGGGCGCCGAGCGCGGTCAGGGCTGCGCGGCGGCTGCGTGCGGCATGTCTGCCGACCATGCGATGTGCCTCCTTCGAGTGCTGTGCGAGACAGCGGCGATCAGTGGGTGACGATGACTCAGGTGGCGTATGTGCCGTCGGTGTGGTGAGTGACGTGGGTGACGGTGACGCCGCGAGTGCGGCCAAGTCATAGGCATTGCCGGAAAGTTCCCCGGCGATGTCGCGGCCGGGCGTCTTACGCGGTATGGGGGACGCCATGGGTGCCAAGTGCAGTACGCGGACGCGCCCGCGCACGCCGGGCCCGCGCCTCAGACGGGCTTGAGCCCCGGCGCGCCGGCCTCGGTGACGAAGGACCCGGCCGTGGTGACGGGCGCGCCGGGCGTGCTGATGGCGGAGACGGTCAGGAAGTCCAGGCGGGCCGCCTGACGGCCGAGTTCGGCCCGGACGTAGCCGCGCTTGCCGTTGTAGAACTTCATGTGCGGGTTGGCCCGCAGGTACAGGTCCCAGTTGGCGGGCTGTTCCACGCCGTCCCGGCCGCTCGCCACCGACGTGCAGGTGACCTCCGTGCCGACGGTGGCGGACGCCGGGTCGTCGAAGTCCTCCTTGACGTCGAGGGCGTAGCCCACGTGGACGTCGCCGGTCAGGATCAGCCAGTTGTCGACCCCGGCCGACCTCGCCCCGGCGACCACCCGGTCGCGCGAGGCGCGGTAGCCGTCCCAGGCGTCCATCGAGACAGGGGCGTCGGCGGTCACGTCGAACCTGCGCTGGGAGAAGCAGACCTGCTGGGGCATGACGTTCCACAGCGCGGTCGAGCTCTGCCAGCCGTCGATCAGCCACGCCTCCTGCGCCGCTCCGGTGATGGTGCGTGCCGGGTCGTCCGACTCGGGTCCCGGGGCGTGCGGCCGGTCGTCGTAGGCCTGGTCGGAGCGGTACTGGCGGGTGTCGAGGATGTCGAACTGGGCGAGCGTGCCCCAGTGCAGCCGGCGGTACAGCTGCGCGTCGGGTCCCTGGGGCAGCTGGGCGGCGCGCAGCGGCTGGTGCTCCCAGTAGGCGCGGTAGGCGGCAGCCCGGCGCAGCAGGAACTCCTCGGGCGGGATGGCGTTCTCGGGGATGCCGCCGGCGTAGTTGTTCTCGGCCTCGTGGTCGTCCCAGGTGACGACGAACGGGTGCGCGGCGTGGGCGGCCCGCAGGTCCCCGTCGCTCTTGTAGAGGGCGTAGCGCAGCCGGTAGTCCGCGAGGGTCATGGTCTCGCGGTTGAAGACGTCCGGCAGTGTGACGTCGGTGTAGTGGCGCTCCCCGCCCTCCGCGTTCACCGCGTACTCGTACAGGTAGTCGCCGAGGTGGAAGACCACGTCGACGTCGTCCTGAGCGAGGTGCCGGTGCACGGTGTAGTAGCCGTCCTGGTAGGCCTGGCAGGCGACGGCCGCCAGTCTCAGCGTGGACGTGGCGCTGTCCGGGGCCGGCGCGGTGCGGGTGCGGCCCGTCGGGCTGAGCCAGGCGCCGGCCCGGAAGCGGTAGTAGTACACCGTGCCCGGCGTCAGTCCCCGGACGTCGACGTGCACGCTGTGGGCGTACTCGGCGTGTGCCTCGGCGGTGCCGCGGAACAGGACGGTCGCGAAGAACTCGTCCAGGGCCATCTCCCACTCGACCGTGACCCGCTCCGTGCCCATCCCGCCGTCCTCGAGGAACGGCTCGGGCGCCAGCCGGGTCCACAGCAGCACCGAGTCCGGCAGCGGGTCGCCGGAGGCGACACCGAGGGTGAACGGATCGCTGCTGATCCGGGCCGTCCGCAGGGGAGCGGCGACCGCGCCGCGGGCCGGCAGGTTGGTGGAGAAGGCGAGTGCGGCGGCGGCCGCGGCGACGGTGAGGAATCGCCGGCGGCGAAGGTGCCGGGCGGCGGCGCCCATCACGGCGTCGTGCGGGGAGAAGGCGTGCTCGGCCAGTCGGCCGTGACGGCCCGTGGGCGCCATCTGGTGTCCTCTCGTACGGAGCGGGGCGGTCCGTGGGCGAGCGGCACAGGGGGCCGGATGAGGCCTGGCGGTCGCCCGGCCACGCACGCCGGCACGGGTGCTCGCGTCGGGCCGGCCCGGTGTGCGCGGTGCGCGGACCCCGCATGCTAGGCAGACGGAACGCCCGGAACCGGCAGGACGTGCCCAGTGATCACACAGGAGGCGGTACACCTGTGTGGGCGCCTTCCGCCCGGGGCACCCGGGCGGGGGACGGACACGCGGCAGAGGAAGGTGGCGGGCGGATCCGATGGCCAGGACACGGCGTTACGACGTGGCGGCCTCCGGCCGCTGGTGGGACGAGGAGGACAACCGCTGGCTGCCGGCCGGTGAGGTGCACGCCTGGGAGCAGGGCATGAACCAGACCGTGTGCGGTCTGTCCCTGCACCGGTCGCAGCTGTCCCGGTTCCCCGCGGTGACCTGGAGCGACGTGCTGCCCGAGTCCGGCGGCGCGGCCGACGCCGTCCGCCGGGTCTGCCCCCGCTGCGCCGCCGCGGCCGGCCGCCGGGGTGCGGGCGCCAAGCCGGGCCGGCGGCACGTCGACCCGCGGCCGTAGGGCCGGACGGGGGGTCCGGCCCCGGGGGGGGTACCGCGCGGTGTCTACGAGGGCAGCGGCGAGCGACTGACGCGGATCTTGGACTGGCCGTGCGGTCGCCGCTCCCAGTCCTCCATGAACCGCGCGTGCAGACCGTGCCTGCGGGCCAGCGCGAGCAGGGTGTCGGTGCGGTAGTAGAAGTCCTCGCGGAGCACCTGGTGTTCGGTGCCTTCCGTGCGGTCGAAGGTGAAGTCGAAGAACCCGGTGTCGGTCAGGACACGGCCGACGTGCGCGAGGCACTCCTCGATGACGTTCAGCGGTGAGTGCGAGAAGACGCTGTGCGCGTGGACGACGTCGAAGTGGTCGTCGGGCAGGAACTCCAGGGTGAGGTCCCCGGTGATGGTCAGGTGGGGCAGCTTGGCCTGGAGCCCGCGTTCGGTCAGGGTCTTCTTGGCGGCGATCAGGATGTCCGGTGAGATGTCGATGCCGTAGTAGTGGCCGGTGTCGAGGTGGTCGATGAAGCGCCAGCCGCCGCGCAGGTTGCCGCACCCGATGTCGAGCATGTGGTGCTCCGGGCGCAGCCCGTGTTCGATCAGGTAGTCGAACTGCATCTGTCCGAGCGCGAGCCAGCGGTCGTGGGTCCGACTGCCGACCGCGGCCTCCGGGTTGCGGCGGGTGTCGGAGGCCATGACGGCCCGGTAGTAGCCGACGTGGTCCGGGTGCTTGAGCCGCAGCCACGCGTCGCGGCCGGCCCGGCGGACATAGGGGCCGACGCGCTCGGGGTGGCGCAGCGCGTATCCGACCTTGTGGGTGAGCGCGGCGCGGTTGCTGCGCAGTTTCTTGGGGGACTTGGCGTCCTTGGGCATGACGGATAGGCCTCCGTACGGGGTGAGGGCAACGGGAACGGTGTGGCGGGGACGGTGTGGCGGGAACGGTGTGGTGGGGACGGTGCGGTGGGACGGCGGACGGCGCGGCGACGGGGTGTCAGACCCGGCGGCGCAGCAGGAGGACCGTGACGACGGTGAGTATCAGGGCCAGGCCGCCGAGGAGGGCCGTGTCGATCCACTGGAACGTCCAGTAGTCGCCGGCCGGGTTCGCCTCGTAGAAGCGGGCGACGTAGCCGTGCTGGGCCATGCACTCCTTCAGCTCACGGCCGGACGGCTGGGGGCAGTCCGGGACGCCCGTCCGGCCCCCGGAGTCGGTGACCAGGCCGTCGTGCCCGGTGGACCACTTGTCGCCCATGGGCGGCTTGGGCCGCCACCCGTCGCTGACGTACCGGTGCGGGGGGACCAGGAGGCGGGATCGGTGCGTCCACTGCACCAGGACGGTCACCATCGACGTGATCACCAGCGTCCATGCCGTGGCGGACAGTACCCGGCGGGTCAGCAGCCCGGCGAGGGTGCCCACGGTCAGTCCGCAGAGCGCGGCGGCGACGGTGGCGGGGCCGGAGCCGGTGAGCGCGGTGGCCTCGTACCAGAAGACGCCGTAGCTGCGGTTGACCGCGGGCTCCCACCACCACCGGAACAGCAGGGCCAGGGTCCCGGAGAGCACCACGGTGCCCACGGCGGCGAGGGCGAAGCGGGAGGCGAACCACTGGGCCCGGCTCACCCCCTGCGCCAGGACCATCCGGTGGGTGCCCAGTTCCCGGTCGCGGCCCAGCAGCGGCGCGCCCCAGAACATCCCGATCAGGGTGGGCAGGGCGATGTTCAGCGCGCCGAGCAGCTTGAGCGGCTCGACGTCCAGGAACTGGGGCATCCCGTCCCCGGGCCGGCTGCAGTACAGCGGCCCGGGGTCGCAGTGGTCGAACAGACCGCTGTGCAGGGCGTCGACCATGCCCGCACGGAAGTACGCGGCGAGTGCGGTGGCGGCCACGAGGACCACGGCGCCGCAGACGACCAGTACCCGCTGCTGGCGCCAGGCCAGCCACAACGAGCCCTTCACGCCGCCTCCCTCGTGTTCCCGGCCGTGTTCCCGGCCGCGTCCCGCGCCGGGCCGTCGGCGCCGGGCCGGAGGTGCCCCAGCAGGATCTCCTCCAGGCCGGGCCGCTCGACGTGCCACGTCCCGCCGAGCGGTCCCCGCGGCCGGACCAGGGCGGTGAACTGCCGCCCGTGCGTCCGGCGGTGCACCACGGTGTGCTCCCGCAGCGCGGGCGCCTCGTCGACATGTCCGGTGACCACGGTGTGGCCCTCGCGGAGCCTTCCTGAAGTGCGAGAACTTCCAGCGGGTGGGCGCCTTCAAGTTCCGCGGCGCCTACAACGCGGCCTCCCGCCTCACGCCGGAGCAACGCGCCCGGGGCATCGCGGCCTACTCCTCCGGCAACCACGCCCAGGCCGTCGCCCTCGCGGCCCGGGAACTCGGGACCACCGCGGTGATCGTCATGCCCGAGGACGCGCCCCCCTCCAAGCGGGAGGCCACCGCCGCCTACGGTGCCGAGATCGTCACCTACGACCGCTACACCGGCGACCGCGCCGCCCTCGCCGAGGCCCTGGCCGCCGAACGGGGGCTGAGCGTCATCCCGCCCTACGAGCATCCGCACGTCATCGCCGGACAGGGCACCGCCGCCCTCGAACTCATCGAGGAGACGGGCGAACTGGGCGCGCTCCTCGCACCGGTGGGCGGCGGCGGACTGATCGCCGACAGCGCCACCGCCGCCAAGGGCCTGCACGCCGGCACCGCGGTGATCGGCGTCGAACCGGAGAGCGGCGACGACACCCGGCGCTCCCTGGAGGCCGGCCGGCGCGTCACCGTCCCGGTGCCGCACACCATCGCCGACGGCCAGGCCCTGCCCACCCCGGGCGAGCTGACCTTCTCCCTCAACCGGCGGCTGCTCGACGCCGTCGTCCTGGTCTCCGACGACGAGATCCGGGACGCGATGCGGTTCGCGTTCGAACGGCTGAAGATCGTCCTCGAACCGAGCGGGGCCAGCGCGCTGGCCGCCCTCCTCACCTGCCGCGCCGGGCCGCTGCCCCGCCGGGTCGGCGTGATCCTCTCCGGCGGCAACGTGGACGCCGCCCGCTTCGCCGGCCTCTGCGGCCCACCCCGCTGACCCGGGCGCACGCAGGCCGCGTACGCCGTCGAACGCGGGAGGGGGTGACCGTCACGACGGTCACCCCCTCCCGCACCGGCAGCCGGCTCACGCGGCCAGGGCCACCGCCCCGACCGCCGGTGTACGCAGCACCCGCCGGGCCGTCGCCAGGCTCGTCCCCAGCGTCACCGCCGCCGACACCGACACCATCGCGAGCCAGACGCCGGGGAACTGCTCCGGCAGCACCGCGTCGGTCCGCACGACGGTGAACGGCACCACGCCGGCCAGCGCGGCCACCGTCCCGAAGAACACCCCCGTGACCGTGAGGATCACGCCCTCGGTGCCGACCACGCCCAGCACCTGCCCGGGCGTCGCCCCCGCCAGCCGCTGCTGACCGAACTCACGGGAGCGGTACGTCGTCGCCGCGTACAGCGAGTTGACCAGCATCACGCAGACGAACACCGCGATGATGCCGACGACCGTGAGGTTGAGCGTCTCCAGGTTCTTGGCGTCGACCGACTTGACCAGACCGGAGGCCTTCACGGCGTCGCTCTCCACCGCCTGCATCGTGACCGTCGCCGTCGACACCGCCGTGAACAGGATCAGCGACACCAGGATCCCGGCGAGATGGGCGGCACGCTCACGCAGATTGCGCACGGCCAGCCAGCCGCTGGCGCCGCTCAGCGGCAGCCGGTCGAGCACGCCCTTCAGCAGCCGCGGCGACAGCAGTGCGAAACCGACCGACAGCAGGATCGCCCCGTAGGCCGGCGCCGCCATCAGCGCCTCGTCCGTCGCGGAGAACAGGAAGGTGCAGCAGGCCCCCGCGGCACCGGTGGCGAGGGCCGCGTACGCCAGGAACCGCCTGGCTCCCTCCCGTTCCCGGCTGCCCCGCGTCACCCGCCGCACCGCCAGGAACGCGGCGCCCGCGGACGCGAGCAGCGTGACGGCCACGCCGCTCGTCAGCGCGACCGGGCCGAAGGAGTACTCGACGGACCGCGCCACCTGGCCGCTGTCCTGGAACATCCCCAGCAGCGCCCGTCCGCCGAGCACCGCCGGGCCGATCGCCGGCACCGCTCCGACCAGGGCCACGGCCACCGCCTCGCCCACGACCATGCGCCTGATCTGCGCCGGGGTCGCCCCCGAGCAGCGCAGCAGCTCCAGCTCACGGGTGCGCTGTCGCACGTTGACCGTCAGCGTCGAGGCGACCGCGAAGAACACCAGCAGGGTCCCGTAGCCGCCGACGACCCCGGCCGCCGTACCGAGCGTCTCCGAGCTCACCGGGTCGATGCCGCCCTGCCCGGCCGTGTCGTGGAGGGAGTTGAACGTCATGATGACCGTCGCGCCCAGGAAGGCGGACAGCAGGGTCGCGAGGAACCGTCCGGGGCGTCGCCGGACCGACCGCAGGGCCAGGACGAACACCGCTCACACCCCCGCCGTCACGTCGTCACCCAGGTGCGCGAGCCGCTCCGCGACCGCGTCCGGCGTCGGGGCGTCCATCCGCCCCGCCAGCCGTCCGTCGGCGAGGAAGAGGACCGAGTCGGCGTACGAGGCGGCGACCGGGTCGTGCGTCACCATCACCACGGTCCGGCCGTGCACCCGCACCGCCTCCTGCAACAGCAGCAGCACCTGCCGCGCGCTGCGTGTGTCCAGCGCGCCCGTCGGCTCGTCCGCGAAGATCACCCGGGGCTCGGTGACCAGGGCGCGGGCGATCGCCACCCGTTGCCGCTGACCGCCGGAGAGCTGGTCGGGGCGGTGGCCGAGCCGGTCCCCGAGCCCGACCGCGGTCAGGATCTCCCGCGTCCGCCTCCGGTCGACGCGCCGCCCGGCGAGCCTGAGCGGCAGCACCGTGTTCTGCGCGACCGTCAGCGTCTCCAGCAGGTTGTACTGCTGGAACACGAAACCGACCCGGCCGCGCCGGAATCTCGTCAGCTCCGCCTCGGTGCCCCCCGTCAGCTCCGTGCCGTCCACGCACACGATGCCGCTGTCCGGCCGGTCGAGACCCGCCGCGCACTGCAGCAGCGTGGACTTGCCCGAACCCGACGGCCCCATCACCGCGGTGAAGGTGCCGCGGCCCAGGCTCAGCGTCACCCCGTCCAGCGCGGCCACGGCGTTCTCGGCGGTGCCGTAGGACCTGGTCACCTTGACGAGGCGGAGCGCCTCGGGGGCGGGGTCCGGGTCGTGGCCGGCGCGTGTGCCGGTGCGAAACATCGTCATCACCTTCCGTACGGCACGCCCTGTGCTGTGCCTCGCCGACGACGCTACGGAGCGGGCGGCCGGGACACACTGGGCGCAGAACCCGTAACGGAGGGTGTACTCAGTGACACCCCCGCCGGCCTGCGTCACGCCGATCGCCATGACCGAGGGGACATCCCGGCTCGCCGGACCGCAGTGCGTCGACGTCAGCGGTCACAGCGTGCTGACGTCCCGTGAACCGCCCCCGGGGGCCCGGTGACGCGCATCGCCCGGAACGCCTTCCGGGTGCGCCGCACGGTCCGCGGCGTCGGCGAGCTGACCGGCCACCGGGTCAACGGCGTGCCGGACGGCCTCCACGACCGGGTCCACGACGGGTTCGCCCTGCGCGCGGACCGGACGGCGACCGGTCGTGCGCGGTCTGCCACGGCGTGGAGGACCCCGACGGCCTGGAAGCCGTGCACCGCGCGTCACCGGGCGTCCTCGGCCGGGTCTTCGGCCTCGGCCCGCCCCGGCAGCGGATCGTGGAGGGCACCCTCGGCGCGGTGGTCCCGGAGGAAGCCGGCTGACCTCCGCGCTCACCCGGCCACCAGCACCACCTCCAGGGTCCGCGGACCGTGCACCCCCTCCACCCGGTCCAGCTCGATGTCGCTGGTCGCCGACGGGCCGGAGATCCAGGTCGACGGGCGGGCCGGGTCCAGGCGGGCCAGGGCCTGGGAGACGGAGGAGACGACCTGGTCGGGCACCCGGACGACGCAGATGTGGTGGTCGGGGACGAGGGTGATGCGGCGGCGCCCCTGGTCGGGGGAGCCGTCCAGGACGATCGTCCCGGTCTCGGCGACGGCGACGGCGCAGCCCGTGACCACGCTGTCGACCCGGTCGAGGTCGCGGGGGGTGTCCACCGCCCGGTCGGGGACGCGCGTCGCGTCGACCGCGTCGAGCCAGCCCGGCGGCACCTCGGCCGGCACCACCACGCTGGTCGAGCCGCGTGCGGCCAGGAGCCGCGCCAGCAGCCCGGGCACCTGCTCGTCGGTGCACCGGTGCACGATCGCCCGGTAGTCCGCCAGGTTCTCGGCGAGCAGCTCCACCGTCTCCTCGGCGGTCCGCCGCCCGTGCTCGCGAAGGTAGTCCCGTGCGACCGCCCGCTCGTACGGCTCGTCGTCGTGCGGCACGTCCGCGAGGGCCCGCCGCACGCGGCCCAGGATGCGTTCCCTGCTGCTCACTTCGCCCCGTCCTTTCCGCCGTGCGTGCGCTGCCACCAGTCCCGGAACGGTTCCGCCGGCACCTCGGGCAGGTCCCGGCTGCCGCTCCACGCCCGGCCCGGCCCGGGGAGCGTGCGAGGATGGAAGCGCCGGGTGCGCGACGCCATCCGCTGGCCGGTGCGGAGCGCGCCCGGGTGCGTGAACGCCCACTGCGCCGCCCGCATCGCCGCCCGTTCGACGGCGTGCCCCCTGGCCGGCTTCAGGAGCACCTTGTTGCCCTGCCGGACGGCCGGCCCGCCCTGGACCACCCGCTCCCGCAGGTGCACCAGCACCTCGGGGATGTCGATGGCGACCGGGCACACCTCGTAGCAGGCACCGCACAGCGAGGAGGCGTACGGCAGGGAGGCGTCGACCTCGCTGCCCGTGCCCCGCAGCTGGGGGCTGAGGATGGCGCCGATCGGGCCCGGGTACACCGAGCCGTAGGCGTGGCCGCCCGCCCGCTCGTACACCGGGCAGACGTTCAGACAGGCCGAGCAGCGGATGCAGCGCAGGGCCTGGCGGCCGACCTCGTCGGCGAGGGTGTCGGTGCGGCCGTTGTCGAGCAGGACCAGGTGGAAGGCGCGCGGGCCGTCCCCGTCGGTGGTGCCGGTCCACATGGACGTGTACGGGTTCATCCGCTCGGCCGTCGAGGAGCGGGGGAGGGTCTGCAGGAAGACCTCCAGGTCCCGCCAGGTCGGCACGATCTTCTCGATGCCGACGACCGAGATCAGCGTCTCGGGCAGGGTCAGGCACATCCGGCCGTTGCCCTCGGACTCCACGACCACCAGCGTGCCGGTCTCGGCGACCATGAAGTTGGCGCCGGAGATGCCGACTCTGGCCCGCAGGAACTTCTCCCGCAGGTGCAGCCGTGCCGCCTCCGCCAGTTCGGCGGGCGTGTCCGTCAGGCCGTCGGGCGCCGGGCGGCCCCACTCGCCCATCTCCTGGGTGAAGATGTCCCGGATCTCACCCCGGTTGCGGTGGATCGCCGGCACCAGGATGTGCGAGGGCCGGTCCTTGCCCAACTGCACGATCAGCTCGGCGAGATCGGTCTCGTAGGCGTGGATGCCCTCGGCCTCCAGCGCCTCGTTGAGGCCGATCTCCTGGGTGGCCATCGACTTGACCTTGACGACCTCGCTCTCGCCGGTCTCCTTCACCAGCCGCGTCACGATCCGGTTGGCCTCGTCGGCGTCGGCGGCCCAGTGGACGGTGCCGCCCGCCGCCGTGACCGCCTCCTCCACCTGCACCAGATAGCGGTCGAGGTGGCGCAGCGTGTGGTCCTTGATCTGCTTCCCGGCCTCGCGCAGCGCCGCCCAGTCCGCCAGCTCCGCGACCGCGCGGGCCCGCTTGTCCCGGATGGTGTGCGTGGCGTGGCGCAGGTTGGCCCGCAGCGTCGTGTCGCGCACGGCCGTGCGCGCCGCCTCGGGGAAGGCCGGCATCCCCAGGTACGTCCCGCTCATACGGCCACCTCCCGTTCCGTGCTCGCCAGGATCTCCGCGATGTGCACCGGCCGCATGCCCGTCCGCAGCCGTGCCATGGTCCCGCCGATGTGCATCAGGCAGGAGTTGTCGGCCGCGCACAGCACGTCCGCGCCGGTCGACTCGGCGTTGCGCACCTTGTCCGCGCCCATCGCCGCCGAGACGTCGGGGTTCTTCACGGCGAAAGTGCCGCCGAAGCCGCAGCACTCCTGCGCTCCCGGCAACTCGACGAGCTCCAGCCCCTTCACCGCCTCCAGCAGCCGCCGGGGCCTGTCGCCCAGGCCCAGGCCACGCAGCCCGTGACAGGTCGGGTGGTACGTCACCGTGTGCGGGTAGTACGCCCCCACGTCCGTCACCCCCAGCACGTCCACCAGGAACTCCGTCAGCTCGTACGTCTTCGGCACCACCGGCGCCAGGGTGGCGGCGAGGGCGTCCCCGCGGCCCTCGGCGCGGGCCCGCTCGCCCATGCGGGGATACAGCTCCCGCACCATCGCGCCGCACGATCCCGACGGCGTCACGATCGCGTCGTAGTCCTTGAAGACCGCGGAGAAACGCCGGGCCAGCGGCTCCGCCTCGTGCCGGTACCCGGTGTTGTAGTGCGCCTGCCCGCAGCAGGTCTGGGCCGTCGGGAAGTCGACCTCGACCCCGAGTCTGCTGAGCAGCCTCACCACGGCACGGCCGGTGTCCGGATAGAGCGTGTCGTTGACGCAGGTCAGGAACAGGGCGACACGCATCGCGGCTCCTCGGGGTCGGTCATCGGATGGACGCAGGGTAGTCGGCGGGAAGGCGGAACGGGGGCCCCGTTCACCGGTCGGCGAGCCGGGCCTCGGCCGCCCGCCAGCGCGCCGTGTCGCCGTGCGGCTCGTACCGCGTCAACGGCTGCGTACGGGTGAGCAGTCGGCGCATGTCGGCCAGGTCCCCGACCGTCCCGTGGGCCCGGGCCTGCACGAGGACGTTGCCGAGCGCGGCGGCCTCCGTCGGTCCCGCCACCACCGGCAGCCCGCAGGCGTCGGCCGTGAGCTGGCACAGCAGCGCGTTGCGGGTGCCGCCGCCGACGACGTGCACGACGTCGACCGGGTGCCCGGCGAGCCGCTGGGCGTCCTCGACGGCCCTGCGGTGGGCCAGCGCCAGCGAGTCGAGGATGCAGCGGGTCACCTCGGCGCGGGTCTCCGGCACCGGCTGCCCCGAGGCGCGGCACGCCTCGGCGATCCGCTCCGGCATCCGGCCCGGCGCCAGGAACACCGCGTCGCCCGCGTCCACGACCGAGCGCAGCGCCGGCACCCGGGCCGCCGCCGGCAGCAGCTCGCCCAGGTCCGGGTCGCCCCAGGCCCGCACGCACTCCTGGAGCAGCCACAGCCCCATGATGTTGCGCAGGTACCGTACGGTGCCGTCCAGCCCCAGTTCGTTGGTGAAGTTGGCGGCGCGGCTCTCCTCCGTCAGCACCGGGGCGGTCAGCTCCAGCCCGGCCAGCGACCAGGTGCCGGTGCAGATGTACGCGAACCGCTCGCCCGCGGCCGGTACGGCGGCCACCGCGGAAGCGGTGTCGTGCGAACCCACCGTCGTCACCGGCACGGGGCCCTCCAGCCCCGTCTCCTCCAGCACCTCGGGCCGCAGCACCCCCGCCGGGTCGCCGGGCAGGCGCAGCGGCGCGAACAGACCGAGGTCGATGCCGAGCCGGTCGGCGACCTCGTGCGACCAGTCGCGGGTGCGGGGGTCGATCAGCTGGGTCGTGGAGGCGTTGGTCAACTCCGTGCCCTGCACGCCCGTCAGCCAGTGGGTCAGCAGGTCCGGGATCATCAACAACCGCCGCGCCTGCGCGAACTGGGCGGTGTCACGGGCCGCGACCAGCTGGTACAGGGTGTTGAAGGGCGCGTACTGCAGCCCGGTCGCCGCGTACAGCTCCGCCGCGGGCAGCGTGGCCCACACCTTCTCCGCGACGCCCTCGGTGCGCGCGTCGCGGTAGTGCACGGGGTTGCCGAGCAGCGCCCCGTCGGCGTCCAGCAGGCCGTGGTCGACGGCCCAGCTGTCGATGCCGACCGAGTCGACCGGGCCGGCCGCCCGCAGCCCGTCGAGGACACCGGCGTACAGCGCGAGGATGTCCCAGCGCAGCCCCTCGGGGGTGCGGACGGGCCGGTTGGGGAAGCGGTGGGCCTCGGTCAGCTCCAGGCTGTCGGGGCCCGCGCGGCCGACCATGACGCGCCCGCTGGACGCGCCGAGGTCGACCGCGGCGTACGACTTCACGGTGCCGTCCACCGCCACGGCGCCGCTCATCGCAGGAAGGCGGCGGCGACGCCCGCGTCCACCGGGACGTGCAGGCCGGTGGTGTGGGTGAGCTCGCCGCCGGTCAGCGCGAACACGGCGTTCGCGACGTGCTCCGGGAGGACCTCCCGCTTCAGCAGCGTCCGCTGCGCGTAGAACTCGCCCAGCTTCTCCTCCGGCACCCCGTACACGGCCGCCCGCTGCGCGCCCCAGCCGCCCGCGAAGATCCCCGAACCACGCACCACGCCGTCCGGGTTGACCCCGTTGACGCGGATGCCGTGCTCGCCGAGCTCGGCGGCGAGCAGCCGTACCTGATGGGCCTGGTCGGCCTTGGTGGCGGAGTAGGCGATGTTGTTCGGGCCGGCGAAGACGGCGTTCTTCGAGGCGATGTAGACGATGTCGCCGCCCAGCTCCTGCGCGGTCATCACCCGGGCCGCCTCGCGCGAGACGAGGAAGGAGCCGCGGGCCATGATGTCGTGCTGGAGGTCCCAGTCCCTGGCGGAGGTCTCCAGCAGCGGCTTGGAGATGGAGATGCCCGCGTTGTTGACCACCAGGTCGACCCCGCCGAAGGCGAGGGACGCGGCCCTGAAGGCATCGGCGATCTGCTCCTCGGAGGTGACGTCGACGGTCACGGCGACGGCCTTGTCCGGGCCACCCAGCTCCTCGGCCACCTGGGCGGCGCTCTCACCGTTCAGGTCCGCGACGACCACGCAGGCGCCCTCGGCCACCAGCCGCCGCGCGATGGCCCTGCCGATGCCGCTGCCCGCGCCGGTCACCAGGGCCACCCGCGTGGCCAGCGGCTTGGGCTCGGGCATCCGCCGCAGCTTGGCCTCCTCCAGCGCCCAGTACTCGATGCGGAACTTCTCCGACTCCTCGATCGGCGCGTACGTCGACACTGCCTCCGCCCCGCGCATCACGTTGATCGCGTTGACGTAGAACTCGCCGGCCACCCGGGCGGTCTGCTTGTCCTTGCCGAAGCTGAACATGCCCACGCCCGGCACCAGCACGATCGCCGGGTCGGCGCCGCGCATGGCGGGGGAGTCCGGCTCGGCGTGCCGCTGGTAGTAGGCGGCGTACTCCTCGCGGTAGGCGGCGTGCAGTTCCTTCAGCCGGGCCACCGTCTCGTCCAGCGGCGCGGCCGGCGGAAGGTCGAGGACCAGTGGCCGGACCTTGGTGCGCAGGAAGTGGTCGGGGCAGGAGGTGCCGAGTGCGGCGAGCCGCGGGTGCTCGGCGCGGGCGAGGAAGTCCAGCACCACGTCCGCGTCGGTGAAGTGCCCGACCTGCGGCCGGTCCTGGGAGGCGAGCCCACGGACGTACGGCGCCAGCGCGGCCGCCCGCTCCCGCCGCTCGGTCTCGGGCAGCGCCTGGTAGCCGTCGACCACCGCGCCGAACGGTTCCGGCCTCCCGCGCTCGGCGAGGAAGGCCTCCGCGGTGCGGATGATGTGCAGCGAGTTGCGCTCGCACTCCTCGGAGGTGTCGCCCCACGCCGTGATGCCGTGTCCGCCGAGCACGCACCCCACGGCCTGCGGGTTGGCCTCCTTGACCGCCGCGATGTCCAGCCCGAGCTGGAAACCGGGACGCCGCCACGGCACCCACACCACGGTGTCGCCGAAGCACTCGGCGGTGAGCTTCTCCCCGTCCGCCGCGCAGGCCAGCGCGATCCCGGAGTCGGGGTGGAGGTGGTCGACGTGCGCGGCCTCGACGAGCCCGTGCATCGCCGTGTCGATCGAGGGCGCCGCGCCGCCCTTGCCGTGCAGGCAGTAGTCGAAGGCGGCGACCATCTCGTCCTCGCGCTCGACGCCCGGGTAGACGTCCTTGAGCGCCCGCATCCGGTCCAGCCGCAGCACGGCCAGCCCCGCCTCGGTGAGCGTCCCGAGGTCCCCGCCGGACCCCTTGACCCACATCAGTTCCACATCACCCCCGGTGACGGGGTCGGTCCCGGTGCCCTTGGCGGACGCGTTGCCGCCGGCGTAGTTGGTGTTGCGTGGGTCGGCACCGAGCCGGTGGGAGCGGGCGAGGAGGGCAGAGGCTTCGGGATGGGTTGACATGACTTCCAGTCCTATTCGAACGAGGGAGGGGTGGAGCGCCCCGAAAGGGGCGCGAGGAACTGCGCGACCAGCCACGAACCGGCCCGCAGCCCGCGAACAGCAGAACCCGGCAGACGCCTACGCCCCCCACCCGGCCTGCTCGCCACCGACGCGCTCGGCGACGACCTTCTCCGCCCACCCGCAGGAGCGATACGCCTTCATCGGCTCGGGGTCCAGCCCCGACTCCTCCCGCACCTCACGAAGAAGCGGACGCACGTCCGTGTTGTACGCGTCCATCAACACGGCGTTCGCCTCCAGGACGTCCCCCGCGGCCTGCGCCTCGGCCAACGCCGGTCCGTCGACCAGCAGCGCCTTGGCGGTGGCCTCCTGCACGTTCATCACCGACCGGATGATGGCCGGAATCTTCGCCTCGATGTTGTGGCACTGGTCGAGCATGAACGCCACGTCCGACGTGAATCCGCCCCCGCGCACCACCTCGTGCATGATCCGGAACAGCTGGAAGGGGTCGGCGGCGCCGACCATCAGGTCGTCGTCCGCGTAGAAGCGGGAGTTGAAGTCGAACCCGCCGAGCTTGCCCTCCCGCAGCAGCGTCGCCACGATGAACTCGATGTTCGTGCCGGGCGCGTGATGCCCCGTGTCGACCACGACCTGCGCCTTCTCGCCCAGCTTCAGACAGTGCGCGTACGCCGTGCCCCAGTCCGGTACGTCCGTCGTGTAGAACGCCGGCTCGAACAGCTTGTACTCCAGCAGCATCCGCTGCCCCTCGCCGAGCCGCTCGTACACCTCGGCCAGCCCCTCGGCCAGTCGGTCCTGCCGCGACCGGATGTCGTCCTGTCCGGGGTAGTTCGTGCCGTCGGCGAACCACAGTTTCAGGTCACGCGACCCGGTTGCGTCCATGATGTCGACGCACTCCAGCAGGTGGTCCACGGCCTTCCTGCGCACCGCCGCGTCCGGGTGGCAGATGCTGCCCAGCTTGTAGTCGTCGTCCTGGAACGTGTTGGAGTTGATCGCGCCGATCCGTACGCCCCGCTTCTCGGCGTGCCCGGCCAGCGCGGCATAGTCCTCGACCTTGTCCCACGGGATGTGCAGGGCCACGGTCGGGGCCACGCCGGTGAACTCGTGCACCTTCGCCGCGTCGTCCAGTTTCTCGAACGGGTCGCGCGGCACACCGGCCTGGGCGAACACCTTGAAGCGGGTGCCCGAGTTGCCGTACGCCCACGACGGCGTCTCGACGGCCTGGGTCTTGAGCGCGGCCTTCACCGCGGCGAGCTCGGTCACTTCGGCGCTCCTGTGGCATCGGGTCGTGATCAACTTTGAGCCACGACCTAGGGTGGGTGAAACGATTCAGAACGCGAAGCTATGAGCCACCCGAAAGGGTGTCAACCCTTCCGACCGCCCCGGCCCGTCGTAACTCGCCTGTGACCTTTGGATATCGAAAGTTTTTCGACCCAAACCCATTGACGTGGCATGCCCTTACTGCGCTACCGTCCCGGCAACCCAGTTGAAACCTTTCACGACGCCGTGAGGGCCGTCCCCGCCCGGCGTCGTCGAGGAGCCCCCATGACCCACCCGTCCGACGCGGGTAAGGCCCCGGTCCTGGCGCTGAGGGACGTCTCCAAGTCCTTCGGCGCGGTCCGAGCCCTGAGGGACGTCTCCCTGGAGCTGTTCCCCGGCGAGGTGCACGCCCTCGCCGGGGAGAACGGTGCCGGCAAGTCGACCCTCATCAAGACGCTCGCCGGAGTGCACCGGCCGGACGCCGGCCAGGTGCTGCTCGACGGTGCGCCGGTCGTCTTCCACGGACCGGGCGACGCCCGCGACGCCGGTATCGCCGTGATCTACCAGGAGCCGACCCTCTTCCCCGACCTGTCGATCGCCGAGAACATCTTCATGGGCCGTCAGCCCCGACGGACCCTCGGCCGCATCGACCACAAGGCCACCCGCGCCGCCACCGCCGGCCTGATGCAGCGCCTCGGGGTCGAGCTGGACCCCGACCGCCCCGCGCGCGGCCTGTCCATCGCGGACCAGCAGATCGTGGAGATCGCCAAGGCGCTCTCCTTCGACGCCCGCGTCCTGATCATGGACGAGCCGACCGCCGCCCTCACCGGCAGCGAAGTGGCGCGTCTCTTCGGCGTGGTGCGCACCCTGCGGGACCAGGGCGCCGCGGTGCTCTTCATCTCCCACCGGCTGGAGGAGATCTTCCAGATCTGCCGCCGGGTCACCACGCTCCGCGACGGCGCCTGGATCGCCAGCGAGCCGCTGGACGGCATGACCGAGGACGACCTGGTCCGCCGGATGGTCGGCCGCGACCTCGACGAGCTCTACCCCAAGCAGGAGGTCCAGCCCGGCGAGGTCGCGCTGAGCGTGCGCCGGCTGACCCGCGAGGGCGTCTTCACCGACGTCTCCTTCGAGGTGCGGCGCGGCGAGATCGTCGGCCTCGCCGGCCTGGTCGGCGCCGGGCGCACCGAGGTCGCCCGGGCCGTGTTCGGCGTCGACCGCTGGGACGCAGGCGAGGTGGAGGTGGACGGCCGCGCACTCGTCAACGGCGCCCCGTCCACCGCCATGGCCGCCGGACTCGCCCTCGTCCCGGAGGACCGGCGGGCCCAGGGCCTGGTGATGGACATGTCCATCGAGCGCAACATCGGCCTCACGGGCCTGCGTACGACGGTGAGGGCCGGACTGATGGACCGGGGCGCCGAGCGCAGCCGCTCGCTCGACTGGGCGGTCAGGCTCCAGGTGAAGTACGCCCGCATCGCCGACACCGTCGCCACCCTCTCCGGCGGCAACCAGCAAAAGGTCGTCCTCGCCAAGTGGCTGGCCACCGGCCCCAAGGTGCTGATCGTCGACGAGCCGACCCGCGGCATCGACGTCGGCACCAAGGCCGAGGTGCACCGGCTGCTGAGCGAGCTGGCCGCCGACGGTGTGGCCGTCCTGATGATCTCCTCCGACCTGCCCGAGGTCCTCGGCATGGCCGACCGCGTGCTCGTGATGCACGAGGGCCGCCTGACCGCGGAGATCCCCCGCACCGAAGCCACCGAGGAGACCGTGATGGCCGCAGCCACGGGGAGGGCCGCCGCATGACGGTCACCGCACCCGACCAGGCCCCCGTCGCCGACGTGCCCGAGGCCGGTGCCACCCGGCTCGTCGACCGCATCTTCAGGATGCGCGAACTGGCCATCCTGCTCGTCTTCCTGGTGATGATCGCCGTCACCCAGGCCGGCAACAGCGAGTTCCTGTCCGAGCAGGGCATCAAGGACCTGCTGCTGAACGCCACCATCCTGGTCCTGGTCGCCACCGGCCAGTCCCTGGTCGTCATCACCCGCAACGTCGACCTGTCGGTCGGCTCCACCCTCGGCATCAGCGCCTTCGCCGCCGGCACGTACCTCCAGGGCGGCGGCGACTCCGTCGTGGCCGTGCTCCTGGCCGTGCTGACGGGTGTCGGCTTCGGACTCCTCAACGGTCTGCTCGTCAGCCTCGGCCAGGTGCCCGCCCTCGTCGTCACCCTCGGCACCCTCTACATCATCCGCGGCATCGACTCCATCTGGGTCGGCTCCCGCCAGATCACCGCGGCCGACCTGCCCGGCGGCTTCGTCGACTTCGGCTCCGGCGGCCTGTCCGCGGTGCCGTACCTGGCCCTGATCGCCCTCGCGGTGCTGGTCACCACGGCCTACTACCTCAAGCACTTCGGCAGTGGCCGCGAGCTGTACGCGCTCGGCTCCAACCCGGAGGCGGCCCGGCTGGCCGGCATCCCCGTGCGCAAGCGCATCCTCACCGCGTACACCTTCTGCGGTGCCCTCGCCGGCCTCGCGGGCGCCCTCTACCTGGCCCGGTTCGGCAACGTCGACTCCGGCACCGGCAACGGCTACGAGCTGACCGTGGTCAGCGCGGTGGTGGTCGGCGGCGTGGTCTTCACCGGCGGCTCCGGCAGCGTCTACGGCGCGGCCCTCGGCGCGCTGCTGCTGACCTCGATCAACAGCATGCTGCCCGCCCTCGGCGTCAGCTCCGTGTGGGTGCTGGCCATCAACGGCATCCTGCTCATCCTCGCCATCGCGGTCGACCGGATCGTCGCGCTGCGCGTGGCCACCGCACTGAAGAAGAGGAACGCCCGCCATGGCTGACAGTTCCCCGACGCGCGCCATCCGCTGGTCCGCCTCCTTCCGGTGGGACGGGGCCGTCGGCGCGCTCCTCGTCGTCGTCCTGCTGTTCTCCTTCGGTTTCGTCGACGGGTTCGGCAACGCCCTCAACCTGTCCTTCCTGATCGGCAACACCCTGCCGATCGCGCTCATCGCGCTGCCGATGACGCTGCTCGTGGTCTCCGGCGAGATCGACCTCTCGGTCGCCTCCACCGCGGGACTGTCCGGCGCGGTGATGGGCGCCCTGTGGAACCAGGGCATGGCCATCGAGACGATCATCCCGATCTGCCTGCTGCTCGGCGTGGCGTGCGGGCTGCTCAACGGGCTCCTGGTCACCCGGCTCGGGCTGCCCTCCCTCGCCGTCACCATCGGTACGCTGGCCGCCTACCGGGGCATCGCGCAGATCGTGCTCGGCTCCGACGCGGTGACCGACTTCCCCACGCAGTACCTGGACTTCGCGGCCGGCCGCATCGGCGACACCTTCGTCCCGTACGCCTTCCTGCCGTTCCTCGTGCTGCTGGCCGTCGCCGTGGTCGCCCTGCACGCCACGCCCTTCGGCCGGTCGCTGTTCGCCATCGGCGCCAGCGAGGAGGCCGCGCGGTTCGCCGGCATCCGGGTCAAGCGGCAGAAGCTGATCCTGTTCACGCTGACCGGCCTGATGTCCTCCCTCACCGGCGTCTTCTGGGCGCTGCACTACGCCAGCGCCCGCTACGACAACGCCACCGGCCTGGAGCTCTCCGTCGTCGCCGCCGTGCTCCTCGGCGGCATCGACTTCGACGGCGGCAAGGGCACGCTGGGCGGCGCGATCGCCGG
>NZ_JAGMUE010000097.1:0-78623 GCF_019049165.1 Streptomyces sp. AC627_RSS907 | reverse complement strand
GATGAACGTGATGAGCCTCCAGGACGTCTCCGCCCAGTCGCAGATCCTGGTCACCGGCGTCCTGCTCGTCCTGTCCGTACTCGGCCCCCGGGTCGCGCGCCAGATCTCCGTCGCGCGGGCCGGACGCAGGGCGGTGCCCCCACCCCCGTCCAAGGCCCCCACGCCCACTTCGTAACCGGCTCAGCCCACCCCTCGTAAGGAACACATGATGCGCAAGTCGTCGATCCGCCGTGCCTGCGCGGCTCTCGCCGCCGTCACCTCCCTCACCCTGGCCGCCACCGCCTGCGGCGGCACCACGAAGGAGGACGTCAAGGACGAGGGCGGCGCCGCCGCCAACGCCGGCAAGGCGGACCCGAACGCCGCCACCAAGAAGGGGCTGACCGTCGGCTTCCTGCCCAAGCAGGTCAACAACCCCTACTTCACCGTCGCCGACAAGGGCGGCGAGAAGGCGCTGAAGGACCTCGGCTCCGGCTACAAGGAGGTCGGCCCCTCCAGCGCCACCGACACCGCCGGCCAGGTCTCCTACGTCAACACGCTCACCCAGCAGCAGGTCGACGCCATGGCCGTCTCCGCGCAGGACCCGGGCGCCCTGTGCACCGCGCTCAAGCAGGCCATGAAGAACGACATCAAGGTCGTCACCTACGACTCGGACACCAAGCCCGAGTGCCGCAACGCCTTCATCTCCCAGGCGTCCGCCGACGACCTCGGCCGCACCGAGGTGCAGCTGCTCGCCGAGCAGATCGGCTACAAGGGCGAGATCGCGATCCTCTCCGCCGCGCAGACCGCGACGAACCAGAACGCCTGGATCGAGATCATGAAGGACGAGCTCAAGAACCCCAAGTACAAGGACATCAAGCTGGTCAAGGTCGCCTACGGCAACGACGACGCCCAGCAGTCCTTCCAGCAGACCCAGGGCCTGCTCCAGGAGCACCCGAACCTGAAGGGGATCATCTCCCCGACCACCGTCGGCATCAAGGCCGCCGCCCAGTACCTGTCCGGTTCCAAGTACAAGGGCAAGGTCAAGCTGACCGGCCTCGGCACCCCCAACGACATGCGCAACTACGTCAAGGACGGCACCGTCGAGGCGTTCGAGCTCTGGGACCCGGCCAAGCTCGGCGAGCTGGCCGCGCGCACCGCGGTCGCCCTGGCTTCGGGGCAGATCTCCGGCAAGGAGGGCGAGACCTTCAAGGCCGGCGCCATGGGCGAGTACACCATCGGCAAGGACGGTGTGATCAACCTCGGCAAGCCGACCGTGTTCAACGCGAAGAACATCGACCAGTTCAACTTCTGACGGGTCGACTTCCGGAAAGGAGCGGTACTTCATGCAGCGCGTCTGTTTCCTGCTCAAGGTCCGTCAGGACCGGATCGCGGAGTACCGCGAGCGTCATGCCGCCGTGTGGCCGGAGATGTGCGAGGCACTCTCCGCCACCGGCTGGCACAACTACTCGCTCTTCCTGCGCGACGACGGCCTGCTCGTCGGCTACCTGGAGACCGAGGACTTCGCGGCGGCCCGGGCCGGCATGGAGGCCACCGAGGTCAACGCCCGCTGGCAGGCGGAGATGGGCCCCCTGTTCGAGTCGCTCGACGGGGCCCGCCCCGACGAGGCGATGAAGCCGCTGACGGAAGTGTTCCACCTCGCCTGAGGCCTCGCCAGGGTGCGGATTCCGCGGTGACGAGGTGGTCGGGCGGCCTCCGACGGCCGGTGCCGGCGCCCGGGCGCCGGCACCGGTGCCGCCGACGGGGGAGGCCGGCCTTTGCCCGGCGCACCGTCGGCCGCAGCCCGCGATACGCCCGCGGACCCGGCCTCACCTGCGACGTCACACCCCGGGAGCCGCACGCCGTCGACTTCCCGCCGCCCGCCTGGCGGGGGTCTTCCCGTGGCGGCACCGGTAATGTGAAGGTCTTCCGGCCGCCCCGCGTCCCTGGTGCGATTTCCCTAGCCCGACCCTGGAGGTCCCTGCCCGATGGCCCATTCGGTGGGTATCAAGGACGTCGCCCGCGCCGCCGGAGTCTCCGTGGGCACGGTCTCCAACGTCATCAACCGCCCGGACACCGTCGCGGCCGAGACCCGCGCGCGCGTGCTGTCCGCGATCGACCGCCTCGGCTACGTCCGCAGCGAGTCCGCGCGCCAGCTGCGCGCGGGCCGCAGCCGGATCATGGGGCTGCTCGTCCTGGACATGGGCAACCCCTTCTTCGTCGACGTCGCGCGCGGTGCCGAGCGGGCCGCGCGCGACGCCGGGCTCGGCGTGATGGTCTGCAACAGCGCCCAGAACGCCGGGGAGGAGGCCGAGTACCTCTCGCTCTTCGCCGAGCAGCGGGTCCGGGGCGTCCTGCTCACCCCGGCCGACGCCACCGGCCGCAACATCGAGGGCTTCCGGCGCCACAACATCCCCTTCGTGCTGGTCGACCGGGTCGCCGAGGGCACCACCGAGTGCTCGGTCTCCGTCGACGACGTCGCGGGCGGCGCGCTGGCGGTGCGCCACCTCGTGGACGCCGGACACCGCTCCATCGCCTACGTCAGCGGACCGCCCGGCCTCAACCAGGTGCGCGACCGCCGCACCGGCGCCCTGAACGCGCTCGCGGAGGCCGGCCTCGGCCCCGGGGCCCTGCGCGAACTGCCCACCGAACGCCTCGACGTCGCCGCGGGCCGGGACGCCGGCGCCCGCCTCCTCGGCCTCGCGGACCGGCCGACCGCCGTCTTCTGCGCCAACGACCTGCTCGCCCTCGGCGTCCTGCAGGCCATGTACGCGGCCGGGGTCGGCGTCCCCGACGACCTCGCGATCGTCGGCTACGACGACATCGAGTTCGCCGCCGCCGCGGCCGTCCCGCTCACCTCCGTGCGCCAGCCCGCCGTCACCATGGGCGCCCTGGCCGCCGAGCTCCTCCTGGAGGAGACGGAGACGCAGGGCGCCGACCGGGCCCACGCGCACCAGCGGGTGGTGCTCCAGCCCGAACTCGTGGTGCGGCGCTCCAGCCTCGCCGCCCGCTGACCCCCCGTTCAGCACGGTGTCCTGATCCCGGGGGTCGGCGGCCGCGGCACCATGTGCTGAACTGGGGCACGGCCGCAAGCCACGTTCGTACGATCCGTCCGTCCCGGGAGCCCCGTTGAGTCTCAGCTACCGCCAGCCCGGCGTCGTCCTCACCGACCGCCGCTTCACCGTGCCCCTCGACCACGCGAACCCCTCCGGCGAGACGATCGAGCTGTACGCACGCGAGGCCGTCGCCGGCGAGAAGGCGGACCAGGACCTGCCGTGGCTGGTCTACCTCCAGGGCGGCCCCGGCTTCGGGGCCAACCGCTTCATCGGCCGGCCCGCCTGGCTCGGCCGCGCCCTGAAGGACTACCGCGTGCTCCTCCTCGACCAGCGCGGCACCGGCGCCTCCACCCCCGCCAACCGGCAGACGCTCCCGCTGCGCGGCGGCCCCGCCGAGCAGGCCGACTACCTGACGCGCTTCCGCGCCGACTCCATCGTCCGCGACTGCGAGGCGATCCGTCCCAAGGTCACCGGTGGCGCTCCCTGGACCGTCCTCGGCCAGAGCTTCGGCGGCTTCTGCACCGTCGCCTACCTCTCCGTCGCCCCCGAGGGCCTGGACACCGCCCTGATCACCGGCGGCCTGCCCTCCCTGGACGCGCACGCCGACGACGTCTACCGGGCCGCCTACCCCCGCATCGAGCGCAAGGTCGCCGCGCACTACAGCCGCTACCCCCAGGACGTCGAACGCGCCCGCCGCATCGCCGACCACCTGCTCACCCACGACGTGGTCCTGCCGAACGGCTACCGCCTCACCGTCGAGGCCTTCCAGTCCCTCGGCATCCTCCTCGGCGGCAGCGAAGGCAGCCACCGCCTGCACTTCCTCCTGGAGGACGCCTTCGTCCGCACCCCGCGCGGACACGAGCTGTCCGACGCGTTCCAGGAGGAGGCGCAGAGCCTCCTGTCGTACGCGGGCCACCCGCTCTACGCCCTCGTCCACGAGGCCATCTACGGCCAGGACGCGCGCCCCACCGACTGGTCGGCCGAGCGGGTGCGCGCCGAGTTCCCGCAGTTCGACGCCGCGAAGACCCTCGCCGGCGACGAGCCCCTGCTCTTCACCGGTGAGTCGGTCCACCCCTGGATGTTCGACTGCGACCCGGCGCTGCGTCCGCTGCGTGAGACCGCCGAGCTGCTCGCGGCCCGCACCGACTGGTCACCGCTGTACGACCCGGCCCGCCTCGCCGCCAACGAGGTGCCCGTCGCCGCCGCCGTCTACCACGACGACATGTACGTCGACACCGGCCACGCCCTCACCACCGCCCGCGCGATCCGCGGACTGCGCACCTGGGTCACCGACGAGTTCGAGCACGACGGCGTACGGGCCGGCGGCCCCCGCGTCCTGGACCGGCTGCTGTCGCTCGCCCGTGACGAGGCGTGACCGACCACGGCCCGCCCCGCGCCGGGTGTGAGGGCACCGCCGCGGGTTAGTGTGCGGGCATGACGGAGCCGGTGATCACCCAACTGGAACCCATGCCCGGCGACTGGCGGCGGGCCCTGGCCGTCGTCGCCCACCCCGACGACCTGGAGTACGGCTGCTCGGCGGCGATCGCGGCCTGGACCGACGAGGGCCGCGAGGTCGCCTACGTGCTCGCGACGCGGGGCGAGGCGGGCATCGACACGCTGCCGCCCGCCGAGTGCGCCCCGCTCCGTGAGCGGGAGCAGCGGGCGAGCGCGGCCGTGGTCGGGGTGAGCGAGGTGGAGTTCCTCGACCACCGGGACGGCGTCGTCGAGTACGGCATCGCCCTGCGTCGCGACATCGCCGCCGCGATCCGCCGGCACCGGCCCGAGCTGGTCATCACCCTCAACCACCGGGACACCTGGGGCGGGGTCGCCTGGAACACCCCGGACCACGTCGCCGTCGGCCGCGCCACGCTCGACGCGGCGGCCGACGCCGGCAACCGGTGGATCTTCCCGGAGCTGGCCGAGCAGGGCCTCGAACCGTGGGACGGGGTGCGCTGGGTCGCGGTCGCCGGTTCCTCCTCGCCCACGCACGCGGTGGACGCCACGCCCGGGCTGGAGCGCGCGGTGCGCTCACTGCTCGAACACCGGACGTACCTCGAGGCGCTGACCGAGGAGGACCCCGAGGCGTATGTGCGCGGGTTCCTCACCGGGTACGCCGAGGCCGCGGGTGAGCGGTTCGGCGGGAAGCCGGCGGTGACCTTCGAGGTCTTCGGCCGGTAGCGGCGAGGGCGCCACCGCCGGCGTTTCCGCCGCGCCGGTGGCCCGTATGCTGCACGGCATGCGAGAACACTCGGCCGGCCAGGCAGAACTGCGCGGGGACTGCGAGCGGTGCTTCGGTCTGTGCTGCGTCGCCCTGCCGTTCGCCCGCTCGGCGGACTTCGCGATCGACAAGGACGCCGGAAAGCCCTGCCCCAACCTCCGCGACGACCACCGGTGCGGCATCCACGCGCGGCTGCGGCAGAGCGGCTTCACCGGCTGCACGGTGTACGACTGCTTCGGCGCCGGGCAGAAGGTCTCGCAGGTCACCTTCGGGGGGCAGGACTGGCGTACCGGCCCGCCGGAGCGCGGACGCCGCGTGTTCGACGTGTTCCCGGTCGTCCGCCAGCTGCACGAGCTGCTCTGGTACCTGACGGAGGCGCTGACCCTGCCCGCGGCCCGCCCGGTCCACGCCGACCTGCGCCGGGCCCTGACCGACACCGAGCGCCTCACCGACGGGACCCCTGAGGAACTGGCCGCCCTGGACGTGGCCGCGCACCGGCAGCGGGTCAACGCGCTCCTGCTGCGTACCAGCGAGCTGGCGCGGGCCGGCACCCGCGGCAGGAAGAAGAACCGCCGCAACGCCGACCTGATGGGCGCCCGGTTGCGGGGGGCCGATCTCAGCGGCGCCGACCTGCGCGGCGCCTACCTCATCGCCGCCGACCTCACCGGTGCCGATCTGCGCGGCGCCGACCTGATCGGCGCGGACCTGCGCGACGCCGACCTGACGGACGCGGACCTGACGGGTGCCTTCTTCCTGACCCAGCCACAGCTCACCGCGGCCCGGGGCGGCGCCGGCACCCGGCTGCCGGACTCAGTCACCCGCCCGGCGCACTGGGCGGCGCGGCCCTGACCCGGCGCCCCCGGTGAGCGGCGTGCGGTCCGGCCCGGCCGGGACCCGGCGCTCCAGGCGCAGCCGCAGCCCCTCGGGCATCAGCGTGAGCCGTTCGGTCACCCGCAGCCGGTAGTCCGGCTCGGCCCGCAGCTCGTAGCGGCGCAGCAGCAGGCCGAGCACCAGCGTGGCCTCGTGCAGCGCGAACTGCCGCCCGATGCACGCCCGCGCACCCGTCCCGAAGGGCTTGAAGGTGTGCGGGGGACGCGACCGTACGGCCCGCGCGTCGAAGCGGTCCGGATCGAACCGCTCGGCGTCCGGCCCCCACACCTCCGGGTCGCGGTGCAGCATCCCGGTGAGGACCAGCGCCCAGGCTCCGCGCCGCATCGGGTGGACGCCGCCCAGCACCGTGTCCTCGCGGGCCTCCCGGGCGAAGGCGGGCGCGGTCGGCCACAGCCGCAGCGACTCGTCCAGCACCCGGCGCACGTACCGCAGTCTGGCCACCTGCTCGTAGCCGGGCGCCTCGGTGTCGCCCCAGACGCGGTCCACCTCGGCACGGGCCCGGGCCGCGACGTCGGGGTGCCGGGAGAGGTAGTGCAGGGCGAAGGAGAGCGCGCCCGAGGTGGTCTCGTGTCCGGCCACCAGGAAGGTGATGACCTGGCGGCGGACGTTCTCCGGGGACAGGCGCTCACCGGTCTCGGGATGGGCCGTCTCCAGCATCCGGTCGAGCAGGTCGCCCGTGCGGCCCCCGCCGCGGGCGGCCCGGCGGTCGCGGACCAGGTCGTCGACCGTGCGGTTGAGGTAGGCGATGTCGGCGGCGTTGCGGCGGGCCGCGCCGCGCAGCAGCCCCGGGGCCAGCGGGGCGGGCACGGTGTTGATGCGCTGCGCGTGGGTGAGCGTGCCCACCATCGCGGTGACGAAGGGGTGCGGGCGGGAGCGCTCGAAGGAGCCGAAGTCGTGCCCGAACCCCGTGCGCGCGATCGTCTCCAGGGTCAGCCTGGTCATGTCCCCGGGCACGTCCACCGCCCGTCCCGCCGCCTGTGCCCGGTCCCACGCGTCGGTGAGCCGTGCGGCCACGTCCAGCATCGTCAGGTGGTAGCCCGCCATGGCCTCGCGGCTGAAGCCGGGCGCCAGGACGTCGTGCGCGAGCTGCCAGTTCGGCTCGTGGTTGTACGCCGTGAACAACCCGTCACCGGCGACCGGCCGCAGGTTGGCCACGCCGAGCCCCACGTGCTTGGCGAACCGCGTCTCGTCCGCCAGGTCGGCGGCGAGCGCGGCCCCCCACACGAACACGAACTCCTTGCCGAACACCCGCCGCCGGAAGATCGGCCCCAGCCGCCGTGCGAACCGCAGTGAGTCCTGCACGGGGGTGCGCCGGCCGGCCCCGACCACGTCCCCGAGCAGGGGGAGGCGGTAGGGCGGATGCGGGATGCGGTGCAGTTCGGGCCAGCCGGTCTCGGCGCCGCGGAACCCGTTCGGCCGCCGGTCCCGGCCCGGCCCGTTCCTCGTCTCCGCCATGACGCGATCTCCCTTGACGCAACGGTGTGGTGCACGTGCGGAGCAAGCGTGTTGTACGTGGATTCAACAGAGTCTCCCAGTCTCGTCCCGTAGCTGAACCGGCGTCAAGTAAGGTGCGGGCATGGCCGCCAACCCGAGCGGGCGCACCCGCCGCCGGCTCAGCACCGAGGAGCGTCGGGAGCAGTTGCTGTCGGTGGGGGCGCGACTGTTCTCGGAGAATCCCTACGACGACGTGTGGATCGAGCGGGTCGCCGGGATCGCCGGCGTCTCCCGGGGTCTGCTGTACCACTACTTCCCCACCAAACGGGACTTCTTCGCGGCGGTCGTCGAGCGGGAGAGCGAGCGCATGCTGCGGATGACGGCGGCCGTGCCCGGAGTCCCCGTCCGTGAGCAGCTCACCGCCGGCCTGGACGCGTATCTCGGGTACGTCCGGGCCCACGCGCACGGCTACCGCGCCTTCCACCGTGCCGACGCGGCCGGCGACCAGGCCGTGCGGCAGGTCTACCGAAAGGCGCTCGCCGCGCAGGAACGGCAGATCCTCGCGGCCCTGGCCGCCGACCCGGAGTTCGGTCCGGCCTTCGGGGAGCGGGCCGACGTACGGCTGGCGGTGCGCGGCTGGCTGGCGTTCACCACCGCGGTGTGCCTGGAGTGGCTGCGGGATCCGGAGCCGGCCCGGGAGCAGGTGCGCGACCTGTGCGCACGGGCCCTGCTCGGCGCGATCGCCACACCGTGAGCGTGGCGCCGTGAGCGCTCCCGTCGCACGCCGGAGGGTGTACGCGAGTCGCTGAAGTGCGCTCCCCGGTACGGCGGAAAGCCGCGCTGTGACCAGCCTCCCGGTTGGCGCACACCTCGATCTCCGATAGGTTAGGCAAGCCTTACCTAATGAACTGATGACGGAGGTTGAGGATGGGCGACCACCACACCTGGACGGCCGCGCCCGCCGCGGCGGAGCAGGCCCGCTCCGTGCTCGCCGCCGCCTGGTCCTGCGCGGTGACCGCGGAGGGCGGCCGCGAGGAGTTCGTCGGCGCGCACACCGTGGCCGACGACGGCCGCGTACTCCTGCACGTGCCCGAGGACAGCGCCCTGCTCGTGGCGGCCGTCTGCGCGCCGCGCGGAGAGCCGTCCGCCGTGCTCGAGTTCGCCGATGTCGCGCCCGTCCCGGTGCGGAGCCGCATCAGGGCCCGCCTCTGGCTCGCGGGCTGGTGCGCCGTGGAGGACGGCCATCTGGCGCTGCGGCCCACACGCGTGGTGCTCCGGCAGTCCTCCGGTGCCGTGGTGGTCGACGTCGACGAGTTCACCGCCGCCGCCCCCGACCCGCTGGCCACGGCGGAGGCCCGGCTGCTGACCCACCTCGCCGACTGCCACGGCGACGCGGTGGAGCGGCTGACCCGGCTCGTCGACGCGGCCAGCCTGCACGGCGCGGTCCGGGTCCGGCCGCTCGCCGTCGACCGGCACGGACTGACGTTGCGCATCGAACGCGCCCACGCCCACGGCGACGTACGACTGCCTTTCCACGCGCCCGCCGACGGTGTCGCGCAGCTCACGGAGCGCATGCACGTGCTGCTGGCGCAGGCGAGCGCGACATCGTGCCCCCGGGCCCTACAGCGGCAGCGCACAGACGGCGACGGGTGAGGCGAACGGCTCTCCCGCGGGACGCAGGGCGCCGCTGTCCCGCGCCACGCGGAAGACGCTGACGGTGCCGGACTTCTGGTTCGCCGCGAACAGCAGCCCGCCGTCCGGCGAGAAGGCGATCTGCCGAGGGAAGTCGCCGCCCACCGGCACCGTCTCCAGCAGCCGGAGCCGGGCGCCGTCCGCCTCCACGGCGTAGCGCGTGAGGCTGTCGTGCCCCCGGTTGGCGAGGAAGGCGTAAGAACCGTCGGCCGTCACCAGGATCTGCGCCGGGTAGGTGGCGCCGGAGCCCGTGCCCGTGGACCGCGCGCCCGTGGACTGCGCCTCACCGATGGTCAGGCGCCCGGTGTCCGGAGCGTAGGCGCAGACCGCGACGGTGTTGTCGACCTCGTTGGCGAGATAGGCGTGGCGCCCACCGGGGTGGAAGGTCAGGTGGCGCGGCCCGGCTCCCGGCCGGGTCCGTGCCCTGGCGACCTCGGTGAGCGTGCCCGCGCGCTCGTCCAGCCGGTAGGTGTAGAGGGTGTCCGTGCCCAGGTCCACGGCGAGGACGTGGCCCCCGTCCGGGCTGGTGACGACCTGGTGGGCGTGCGGCCCCCGCTGCCCGGGACCGGGCGGGGGAGCGGAGTGCGTCACCAGGCCGGTGCGCTCCCCGAGCGCGCCCGAGGCGTCGATCGGGTGCACGGCGACGCTGCCCGAACCGTAGTTGGCGCTGAGCAGCCAGCGTCCGCCCGGGTGCACGGACAGGTGGCAGGGCGCCGCGCCGCCGGTGCTCCGGCTGCCCAGGACCGCGTGATCGGACAGCCGGACGGCGGTCACCGCCCCGTCCTCGCGCTCGTTCACCGCGTACAGCGTGCGCCCGTCGGGGTGTACCGCCAGGTAGGACGGGTCGGCCACGCCGGTGACGGTGCCCCGGCCGGTGATCCGGCCGGTGCGCGGGTCGTACGCGGCGAGGCCGATGCCCTTGCCGCCGCCCTCGGCCGAGGTGTAGGTGCCCAGGAGGAGCGGGCGCGGCCCGGCGGGACCGCTTTCCCGGCCCGTCGTCCCGGTGCTCGTCCCGGTGCTCGTCCCGGGAGCCTGGGGCGTGGCCGACGGCTCGGGCACCGACGAGCCGCCGCATGCCGTCGCCGCCGGGAACGCCGCCGCCGCGGCGGCCGTCCGCGCGAGGGCGCCGACGAACCGGCGCCTGCTCCAGTCGTCACACCTCATGCCCGTGCCGCTCCCTTTCGTCCGTCGCTCGGGGCCGTGCTGTTTCCGGGCGTCCCGTTCCGGGGTCCCCTGCCGGGTCGTCCCGTTCCGGGGCGCCCCCTTCCAGGTCGTCGTCCTCTTCCGGGCGGGCCGTGTCGCCCGGCCGTGTTTCTACCGGTTCCCGCTCGCCGTCGGTGCGGTCGGGGCGTCCTGCTGGAGCGGCTCGGAGGGCGCGAGGCCGTGGGCGGATCCCTCCGCGTCCGTCACTTGGAACGACGGCCGACGGCGCCACGTTTCCGGCCCACGGACACCCAGCCGCGCAGCCGGTCCCGCAGCTCGGTGAGGCGCGGCCTGCGCTCGCGCTGCTCGCGCGTGTGGTGGTCGAGCTCCTCCAGGAGCCGGCGCGAGCGGTGCTCGGTGTCCAGCTCGTCGATGATGCGGTTGACCTCGGTCAGCACCGCGCCCTGAAGCTGCCACTGCCGGGCGTCGCGCCGGACCCCGTCGAGGAGGAGCCCGGCGAGCTTGTCCCGGGTGGCCGCGGCCTGCCGCAGCTCGGCGGAGAGACGTTCCTCCGCGGACTCGGCGTCCTCGCTGGCGCTGGTGGTGACCAGGACCGCGAAGCTGACCACGGCGTCGGCGATCTCGGACAGCAGCCGTTCGATGGTCGCGCCCGTCTCCTGCGGGAACAGGGGATCCGGTTCACGTTCCTTCGCGAGGTCGGTGAAGGTGCGGGCGAGGACCCGCAGCACCACCGTGCAGATCTCCAGGGTGTCCAGGCCGGTGCGCAGCACCACCCGGTGGAGCAGTCCCTCGCGGACGCGGGGGTTGAGCCGCAGGCTGTCCTCGGCCTGCCGGAGGTCCTCGTCCACCTCGGCGATGTCGTGGTCGAGGCGGCGGGCCTCGTGCAGCCTGGCCGCCGCCTCGCGGAACGGCGTGCTCCCCGCGGCCTCCTCACCCATGCGCAGCATGAGCTGCCGCACCCGCCGCGCCAGCCCTTCGATCGACTCACCCGCCTGCTCGACCCACACCGGTGGGGCGAGGAGCAGGTTGAAGGCCAGCCCGACGACCGCCCCGATCAGCGTCTCCACCACCCGGGCCCACGCCAGCGCCCCGTGCGAGGTCACACCGAGCACCAGCATCGCGCTGATCGCCACCTCGGCCACGAACTCGTGGGCCCGCACCAGGTGACCGACGCCCAGCGCCGCCACGATCACCAGGGCCAGACTCCACCAGCTCAGCCCGACCAACTGGCTGAAGGCGATGGCGACCAGGACTCCGGCCACCACGGCGTTCACCCGGCGGAAGCTCATCTTGAGCGTGGCGTACAGGGTCACCTGGACGACCAGCAGCGCGGTGAGGGGCGCGGTCAGCGGCGCCGCCGACTTGTCGGGAGTCAGCCGCACCGCGATGACGTAGGCGATCGAGGCCGCGGCGGCCGAGCGCAGCGCCTGCACCACCATGGGGTCCCTGAGCGACTTCGCCTGCCGCACAGCCGAAGCCGCAGTCCTCCGTACATCCCGCATCCTCGGGCTGTTCCCTTCGCCGGGCGCTTCGAACGTACCCGGACAGGACGGTAACCGCACCGAGGGGCGGGGTGGCGCTCACGCGCCGCGCGCCGCCGGGCATCCGTTCGTCAGGCGGCGACTTTGGCGAGGAAGGCGGACAGGTTGCCCAGGGTCCGGGCGATCTGCTCGTCCAGGCTCAGGCTCTCCTCGAAGCGGCCGCCGCCCTCCGGCGCCTTCTTGCCCCGCAGATACAGGGAGCAGGCGAGGTCGGTGCACATGTACAAACCGACCGAGTTGCCCTCGCGGCCGGCCGGGCCCGCCTTGCGCGCGGTCATCAGCGACACTCCGCCCCGGGGGTGGGTGGTCAGACACAACGCGCACATGCTGCGCTGGAAGAAGCCCCGCTGGGCCGGCTGGAAGCGCAGGGCCACGCCGGTCGGGCGCCCGTCCTGCTCGGTGACCAGATAGCTGCGGTCGGGCGCCCCCGGATCCCGCCAGCCCAGGAAGTCGAGGTCGTCCCAGGGGCGCTCGTCGAGGTCACGGGGGACGGCCAGCCGCTTGGCCTCGCCCTTCGAACAGTTGACGAACGAGGTGCGGATGTCCTGCTCGGTGAGTGGTCTCATGATTCTTCCGATGCGATGCGATGCGATGCGACGCGGTGCCGATGCCGACAGAACCCGTCAACGGGACCCGTCGGCAAACCTAGGGGCCCTAGGTTTCTGCCTAGCGTAGATAGCCGCAGCAACGGGAAGCCAGTGGATTTCCAGGAGGCCGCGCGGCGCCACGGCACGCGGCGCGTACGGCGTGCGGCGCTCGAGGAGCGGGCGCCGTGCTGAGGTTTCGCCCGTCTCCCGGGAGGTACCCGCTGTCGTCCACTCGACCAGGAGGACCGCGGAAAGGGAGAGCGCCGTGACCGATCACCGCCTCGAAGGACCCGGCGAGAACGGTGCTCCCGTTCCGCGGGACCTGCCGGACCAGCAGGCGGGGACCGGCGAGGACCCGTGGGACGCCGCCCCCGCCGGCACGCCGCCCGAGACACCGGACACCGAGGACGAGGAGCACACCGCCGTCGCCGACGACACCGAGGGCACCGACGTGCCCGACACGGACGAGGCGGGCACGGGCCGCCAGGGCGCACCGCACTCGGGCACCGTCCATCCCGAGCACCCGGTGCCCGACGAGTCCTCCGGCTGACCCGGTCACCGGCAGGGCGGTACGGGCAGGACGAGGGGCAGCTGCGGCAGGGGCGTTACGGTGCCGCAGCCCGTACCGCCCCTGCGCGCGTCCGCGCTCAGCAGCCCGTACCGCCCTGCACGCGTCCCATCTCAGCCGACCTTGCGCCCCCGCAGGGGTTCCGTGGCCGCCCCCGCGCCCTGCCGCAGGCCCAGCAGGAACTCCTCCAGCACCTCCGTGGCCGTGTGCACCGGGCGCCAGCCCAGCTCGGCGCGCGCCCGCGTGCAGTCCATGAGGGGCAGCCGCAGCACCGCGTCGAACAGGTGCGGGGAGGCGGGCAGGAGGTGCAGCCGCCACGCTGCGGCGATCGCCGAGCGGGCCGCGGTGCGCGGCAGCCGCACCGGACGCGCGCCGAACATCTCGCCCAGCAGCCCGGCGTCGACCGGCGGGTCGGCCGCGAGGTTGAAGGGGCCCCGGGCGTCCTCGGAGCGCGCCGCCAGCCGGTACGCGACCGCCGCGTCGTCGGTGTGCAGCGCCTGGACCCGAAGCCCGGGAACGTCCGGCAGGAAGGGAAGGAGCTCCGGACGCGCCGCCGGGCCCGGCAGGAAGGTGCCGCCGAAGATCCGTCGCTGCTCACTGGCCGACTCCCGCTTGAAGAGGAAGGCCGGCCGCATCCGTACCACCCGGATCCCGGGGTGGTCGCGTTCGAAGATGTCCAGGGCGCGTTCCAGATAGGCCTTCTCCCGGCAGTACGCGGCGTCCGGCCAGCCGTGCGTCGGCCATGACTCGTCCACCGCGTGGTCCTTCGGCCCCGGTGAGTAGGCGCCGACCGAGGAGGCGTGCACCAGCGCCGGGACCCCGGCCGTGGCCACCGCCTCGAAGACCCGGATGGAGCCGAGCACGTTCGTGCGCCACGTCGTCGCCGGGTCGTGCGTCGGCTGGAACGCCCAGGCCAGGTGCACCACAGCGTCGGCGCCGGAGAAGTGCCCGGTCAGGTCCGCCCGTTCCGAGGCCAGGTCCACTGCGGCCCACTCCGTCTTCGGCGGCGACCACTCGGGAATCCGCCGGGCCAGCCCCAGTACGGACCCGACCTCCGGATCCTCCGTGAGAAGCCGCACCACACTGGTGCCCACGTTGCCCGTGGCACCCGTGACCACGATCCTGCTGCCTGTTCCGCTGCTCACCCTGCGCTCCTCTCGGCCGCCTGTTCGCGTCGTCCGTGCGGAGGGCACCGGGTACCCCGCCTCGTGCGGGACATGAGGACGCCGGGGCACGGAGGCAGAGAAGAGCCCCGACCGCGACGGGGGAATCACGATCGGGGCGGTACGAGGTGGATACGGACGGCGGTCGCCTCTCGGCGAGGGGCTCCACAGGGCTTCAGCCGAACGATCGTCCCTGTGGGCGATAGGTGAGGCCCGGGGACACTGTCCCGTCCGTACCCACGCCCTGTTCAACGGGGACGGTCCTCCCGGTGTTCCGCCGTCTGCCGCGTTCCGGGGTGATCCGCGTCACCGTGTCCGGGGCTCGGGACGATCTCGGCCCACAGGTTCTCGGCCTGCAGCAGCAGCGTGCCGAGCACCGCCGTCCGCGCGGGCCCCTGCCCGGCGTGGTCCCGCAGCCCGTCCTGCAACCGCCGGTGCAGCTCCGCCATCGTCGCCTCCGTCTCCTCCTCCGGACGGCCCCCGCCGGACTCGCCCAGCAGCCGGCCGGCCCGCGCGTGGCAGGCGTCGCCGAGCAGCCGCAACAGGCGCGCGTACAGGTCCAGCGCCTGGCCGTCGGGCGGAGCGGGTGTCCGGTGCTCGTCGGCCGCCACCGCCAGCGTCCGGGTCAGTGCCGTGATGTTCCCGGTGACCCGACTCCACCGCCGGTCCTCGTCCTCGGAGGGGAGGGCGGTGGGCGCGCGGTGCAGCTTGCGCAGCGGCCCGGAGGTCAGGCGCAGGCTCTCCCGGCTCCAGGACCGGGCCGAGTACAGCGCGTCCAGCCGCCGCTGCAGCCGCGCGGAGTCGTTCGTCCAGCCGGACGCGGCCTGCGCGTCCCACTCGGTCTCCCGCAGGTCGGCGGCGACGGACTGCAGGACGTCGCCCGCCTCCCGGGCCAGTGCCGCGAGGTTCTCGCGTACGTCCCTGAGATGGATCGGCGGCAGGACGAGGGCGTTGACCGCCACGCCGATGACCGCGCCGAGCGCCGCCTGCCCCACCCGGTGCCCCACGGCCGAGGCCGAGACCGCGGTGCCGGAGGCCAGGACGAACACCGCGGTGGTGGCCGCGTAGACACCCTGCGGGCCGAAGCGGGACCAGTTGGCGATCAGCATCAGCACCGGCAGGGACAGCGCCAGCGCCGCCGTGGTGTCGTCCGTGATCGCCTGTGCCACCGACGCCATGAGGGCCCCCGCACAGATCGCCGAGAACTGCTGCCCGGCCTGCCGCACCGAGCTGTAGACGGTGGCCTGGACGAGGACGAGCGCCACCCAGGGCGCCATCAGGGCCATCGGGTCGTCCAGCCAGACGCCCGCCACGGCCCAGGCGAGCAGCGCCGCGCCCGCCGCCTTCAGCGACTGCACGACCAGGTCGCGCTCCCGGCCGGGGCCCCGCCAGGCGGCCCGGACGGCCCGTCCGACGGCACACGCCTCCCACCACACCGCGGCCATGGGGCGCCGCCCCCGGAACATCTCCTTGGCGGTACTGGTCACACCGGTCATGCGGCTGCGGGTATCCAGGTGATCGGCTGATCCGTGCGGAAGTGAGGTACGACACGAAGACTCATGCGAACGGGCTGTCCTCCAGGGAGGCGAGCAGGTCGGCCGGGTCGGCGTAGACCGCGTCCGCTCCCGCCTCCTCCAGGTCGGCGCGGGGCAGGCCGCCGCAGAGCACGGCCACGCAGCGCACCCCGGCCCGGCTGCCCGCGCGCATGTCCCAGACGGTGTCGCCGACGAAGACCGCCCGCTCGGCCGGTACCCCGGCCAGGTCCAGGGCGTGCTCGACCGGCTCGGGAGCCGGCTTGCCCGCGTCGACGTCGTCGGCGCTCGCGGTGGCGTCGATCGCGTCGTCCGCGTCGATCGCGCGCCGCAGCGCGCTCAGTTCCGGGCCGCCCGCCGAGGTGGCGAGGACCACCTTCCAGCCGTCGCCGGCCAGACGGCGCAGCAGGTTCCCGGCGTCCGGCAGCGGGGGCAGCCGGTCGAAGTACTGTCCGTACAGCGCCTTGTGGGCGGCGCTCAGCTCCGCGTCCTGGTCCGGGTCCCGGTCCTCGCCCAGCAGGTGCCCGATGAGGTCACCGGAGGCCAGTCCCACCGCCCGGTGGACGGCGTGCATGGGCACCCGGTGGCCCGCCTGCCGGAAAGCCTCCCACCACGTGACCACGTGCAGGTGATTGGTGTCGACGAGAGTCCCGTCGACGTCGAACACGGCCGCCCGTTCCATGCACCGTCCCCTTCCTCTTCCTCTTCGCGTCTGCCGGCGGGCCTGCGTCCGGCCCGTCCTGTTCCCGCCCCGGTCCCGCTCCGGCCGCCCCGGTCCTGCCTTCCGTCCCGGCTTCCGTTCTTCCCTCCCGGCTTCCGTTCTTCCGTCCCCTCCCGCTCTTCCGTTCGTCCGCGAGTACCACGTCAGGGCTCCGCCACTCCGGACGGCGTACGCCCCTGTCCGGTCCAGTCCAGCAGCGCTTCCAGGGACCACGTGGTGACCACCCGCTCCGCCGGCACCCCGCACTCCTCGGCCCGCGCGCACCCGTGGATCTGCCAGTCCAGTTGCCCGGGCGCGTGCGCGTCGGTGTCGATCGAGAACAGCACGCCCGCCTCCACCGCCCGGCGCAGCAGCCGCCGCGGCGGGTCGAGCCGCTCCGGCCTGCTGTTGATCTCCACGGCCGTGCCGGACTCCGCGCAGGCGGCGAACACCGCGTCCGCGTCGAACGCCGACTCCGGCCGCCCCCGCCCGGTCAGCAGCCGCCCGGTGCAGTGCCCGAGGACGTCCGCGTGCGGATCGCGTACGGCGGCCACCATGCGGCGGGTCATCGAGCGGGCGTCCATCCGCAATTTGGAGTGGACCGACACCACCACGACGTCCAGCCGCTCCAGCAGCTCCGGTTCCTGGTCCAGGGAGCCGTCCTCGAGGATGTCGCACTCGATGCCGGTCAGCAGCCGGAACGGCGCCCAGGTCTCGTTGAGCGCCGCCACCACGTCCAGCTGCTCGCGCAGGCGAGCGGGGGAGAGACCGCGCGCCACCGTCAGCCGCGGCGAGTGGTCGGTCAGCGCCGCCCACTGGTGCCCGAGCGCCGCCGCGGCCCGGCCCATCTCCTCGATGGGGCTGCCGCCGTCCGACCAGTCGGAGTGCAGATGGCAGTCACCGCGCAGCAGCTCCCGCAGCCCTTCGCCGCCGAGCGCGAGGGGGGTGTCCGCCTCGCCCTCCAGCTTCTCCAGGTAACCGGGCACCTGGCCCGCCAGCGCCTCGCGCGCCACCTGCGCCGTCTTCGGCCCGACGCCCTTCAGCGACTCGAGCGACCCCGACGCCCCGGCCCGCTCGCGCAGTTCGTCGGCGGTCAGGCCACCGAGTACCCGGGCGGCGGTGCGGAAGGCGCGGACGCGGTAGGTCGGCGCCTGTGACCGCTCCAGCAGGAAGGCGATCCTCTCCAGCGCCTCGACGGGATCCATCGCCACCTCCTCCCTCGGCACCTCCAGGGTTCCCCAGCGCCCCGCGGACCGCACGACGGGCCGAGCGGTTTGCCCCCGGCCCACCCGGGTACTGCGACGCCCCGGCCCGGATGCCGCGGCACGGACATCCCGGCACCGGTGCCCGCGCCGTCACCGCCGGTACGACCCCGAGGAGGCCCGTCATGCCCAGCCCCGCCCCGTCCGACGCCAAGGTGGCCGTGATCACCGGTTCCGACTCCGGCATCGGCCGCGCCACCGCCGTACGCCTCGCCGAGGAGGGGATGGACGTCGGCATCACCTGGCACACCGACGAGAAGGGCGCCGAGCGGACCGCCGAGGAGGTCCGTGCCGCAGGGCGCCGGGCCGAGACCGCCCGGGTGGACCTGACCCGGCTGCCCGAGGCCGCGGAGACGGTGGACGAGCTGTGCGAGCGGCTCGGCCGGATCGACGTCCTGGTCAACAACGCCGGTACGGGCACCGCCACGCCCTTCCTCGACCTGGGCCTCGACGACCTGCGGCACGTCCTGGACGTCGACCTGGCCGGCCCGTTCCTGTGCGGGCAGAAGGCGGCCCGGCGCATGATCCGGCAGGGGGACGGCGGCCGCATCGTCAACGTGACCTCGGTCCACGAGCACCAGCCGCGGGTGGGCGCCGCCCCGTACTGCGCGGCCAAGGGCGGGCTCGGCCTGCTCACGCAGGTCATGGCGATCGAGCTCGCCGAGCACGGCATCACCGTCAACGCGGTGGCCCCCGGCGAGATCGCCACGCCCATGACCGGGCAGGAGGACACCGACCCGCGCACCGAGCGCCGCCCCGGTGTGCCCCTCGGGCGGCCCGGCGACGCCCGTGAGGTCGCCGCCGTGATCGCCTTCCTCGCCGGGCCCGACGCCTCGTACGTCACCGGCGCGTCCTGGAGCGTGGACGGCGGCATGCTCCGGATGGGCCCGATGGCCGGGTCCCATCTGACGGGCGACGACTGGCGGCGTCCCTGAGGCGGCGGGCCGCCGCGAGGCCCGCTCGCCCGACCGCTACCGCCGGTTGCGGCCTACCCTCGATTGCATGACCGAAATCGCGACCCCGCACATCGGCAGTCCGCGGATCCTGGTGCTCCGGGTGCAACCGGGCACGCCGCCGTTCCGGATCGTGGAGATCGACGGCCAGGTGGTCGGTGAGGCCAGGACCGTCATCGACGTACTGGAGGCCGCCGCGGCCTTCGGCATCACGATCCACGACCTGGACGACCCGGACGTGGTCCGCTGGGTGGGCGGGGACAAGTTCACCTGGACGGTGCACTAGGTGTGCCGATCACCACCGGGGCCCGTGGGACGGGCCCCGGTGCCCGGCCGGGGCTCAGCCGACCGTCCACTTCTGGTTGGCGCCGCCCGTGCAGGTCCAGATCTGCAGCCGGGTGCCGTTGGCCGCGTTGTTGCCGGTGACGTCCAGGCACTTGTCGGCCTGCGGGTTGACGATGTCGTGTGCCGCGGTGACCACCCAGCGCTGGGCCGCGCTGCCGTTGCAGTCCCAGAGCTGGACGACCGTGCCGTCCGCCGTGCCGCCGCCGCTGACGTCCAGGCACTTGCCGAGCGCCCGGATCGTGCCGTCGGAGCCCACCGTCCACCGCTGGGCCGCGGTGCCGTTGCAGTCGTAGAGCTGTACGGGGGTGCCGTTGGCGGAGTTCGCCGCGGCGACGTCCACGCACTTGCCCGCGAGGCCCCGGATCGCGCCGCCGGTCCCCGAGTCGCTCGTCGTCACCGACACGTGGTCCACCACCAGCGTCTGGGGGAAGACCGTGGAGCCGTCCGGGTCGCCGGGCCAGTAGCCACCGACCGCCAGGTTCAGGATCAGGAAGTACGGCTTGTTGAAGACCCACTGCTTCCCGCCCAGGTCGGCCGGGGTGCGCCGCTGGTAGACGGTGCCGTCCACCGACCAGGTGATCGAGTCGGGTGCCCAGTCGACGGCGAAGGTGTGGAAGGCGTCCGCGAAGGCCTGGCCGCCCGGCAGGGTGTAGCCGGCTCCGATGCCGCCCGAGCCGGAGTAGCCGGGGCCGTGGAGCGTGCCGTGCACGGTGGAGGGCTCGAAGCCGACGTTCTCCATGATGTCGATCTCGCCGGAGTCCGGCCAGTTGACCGGGGTGCCGAGCATCCAGAACGCGGGCCACATGCCCTGTCCGCGCGGCACCTTCATCCGGGCCTCGACGTGGCCGTACTGCGCCGTGAACTTCCCCGAGGTGTTGAGCCGGGCGGACGTGTACTGGCAGGTGCCGTACCAGCACTGGTAGTTGGCCGGGTTCTCCTTACGGGCGGTGATGACCAGGTGTCCCTGGCCGTCCAGGGCCGCGTTCCTGTTGCCGGAGGTGTAGTACTGCCGTTCGTGGTTGTTGACGTTGTCGCCGGTCTCGATCTGCCACTTCGAGGAGTCGACGGCCGCGCCGGCCGGCCCGTCGAAGGTGTCGGAGAACATCACGGCGGCGGCCGAGGAGCGGGCGGCGTCGGCGGTCGCGGGTTCCGCCCGGGCGGGACCGGTCACGAGGGACGCGGCCAGCCCCGCGGACAGGGCGGCGGCGAGGAGACATCTGCGGAGCAGGCGTGGACGGGCCACGGCTCTCCCTTCCGTACGGCGACCCCGGGGGGACGGGAGCGCCGACCGAGTGGGGGGTAAGGGTGTCGCCTCTTGATTCAAGTAGGGGGGTGAAGGGCGGTCAATACCTTGGTACGGACCAAATTCCCCTCCCGGCCGCCCCCGCCGTCCCCGTCCTCTGCGCCTTCCGTGTCGCTTCCGTCCTCTCTCACGTGCGGGCCCCGCGCCCGTGCACCGTACGGCTCATCCGACGGCCCAGGAGCAGGTAACCGGCCAGAGCGCCCGTGGTGTTGAGAATGACGTCGTCGATGTCGAAGGCCCGCCCGGTGACCAGCGCTCCCTGGGCGGACTCCACCAGCAGCATCACCACGGCCGTCAGCAGCAGCACGCGCAGCAGCCCACGGGTGCGCGGGGCGACGACCGGGACCAGCACGCCGAAGGGGACGCCCAGCAGGAGGTTGCCGCCGATCTGCTTGGCGGCGTCCCGCAGCGCCGGCTGGTCCAGATAGGCCTTCAGGGAGCGTCCGGGGCGCAGGTTGGTGTGGGTGAGCGCCTCCGAGGCGGGCGAGGGGTGCAGGGTCAACCGCGCCAGCACCACCGCGAACGCCACCATGAAGGCCAACGCGCACACCGTCGCCAGCAGCCGCAACGGCAGGGCGAGCGGGCGCCGTTCGCGCCGGCCGGTGTCCTCGGCCTTGGTGGTGCGCAGGCGTGGCGGGAAACGTGACCCCGAGGCGGCACGAGCCATTTCGGTCCTCCAGACGTCGACTTCCCCGCGTGGTGGGGCGGTTACCCGCCGAACCGCCGAGGATGCGGAGGCGAGCGGTCTCCGCCCGCTCGGACCGTCCCCGTGCCGGTGCCCGCCGACGACCACACGGACAAGCCGCGGGTCCCGCCGATGGCCCCCGCGCCGGCGGAGGCGGCGCGCCGCGTCCACCACGGCGAGTCGGTCAGTGCCCTGGTCGACGCGCCGGCCGGGTGAGGCCGAGCGCCTCCTGAAGGGTGGGCCGCGGCGGCAGCAGCCGTGCCAGCCCGGTGATCCGCAGCATGTGCAGCGTCAGCGGGTGGGCGCACACCAGGTGCACCTGCCCGCCCCGGTCGAGCGCCTGGCGCCGGGCGCGGTACAGCAGCCGCAGCCCGGAGCAGTCGAAGAACTCGATCCCGCTCAGATCGATCACGACCCGGGCCCGGGGGCGCCCCGTCTCACGGTCCAGGTGCGGGACGATCTCCGCGGCCGACGCGATGTCGATCTCGCCCCGGAACTCCAGCACCGTGTGTCCGCGGTGGCGGTGGACACGCAGATGCCGGGTGGGCGACGCCGGTTCCTGCCGCACGAGGACCAGCCTCCAGCCTGCGGGTGGGGACCTGTCGGGGCCTGAGGCCCCAACAGGCTGACTTGTTCTGCAAGTTACCCACGCTGGAGTGAATTTGAGCATGTTCGATTGACATATGTCATCGATTTCTCACGCCCTGATCGATCAGTCGACCACCAGGACGAGCTTGCCCGTGGTCCGGCCGGTCTCGCCGAGCGCGTGCGCCTCGGCCGCGTCGGCCAGCGGGAACGTCTGCGCGACCGTCGCCCTCAGCTCGCCCGACCCGACCAGGCCGGCGATCTCCCGCATGCCGCCCTGATCGGCGTCGACGAGCATCCGCACCGCCCGCACCCCGAGCCGCTCGGCCTCCTCGTAGAACGCGTCCGACCCCACCGGCAGGATCGAGACCACCGCACCACCCGGGCGCAGCACGCGCAGCGAACGCAGGGACGTGTCACCGCCGATCGTGTCCAGGACCACGTCGACGTCCTTCACCACGTCGGCGAAGTCCGTCTCCCGGTAGTCCACCGCCTCGTCCGCCCCGAGGGAGCGCAGGAACCCGTGCTTGCCCGCGCTGGCCGTGCCGATCACGTACGCGCCCCGGGCCTTGGCGATCTGCACCGCCACATGGCCGACGCCGCCGGCCGCCGCATGGATCAGCACCCGCTGCCCCGGCCGGACGTCCGCCCGCTCCACCAGGGCCTGCCACGCCGTCAGCGAGACCAGGGGGAGCGCCCCCGCCTGGACGTGGTCGACCCCGGCGGGCTTGTGCGTGAAGGCGCGGGCCGGGGCCGTGACGTACTCCGCGTGGGATCCGTGTCCGAAGGGGTAGGGGACCATCCCGAAGACCTCGTCGCCCGGCCGGAGCGCGGCGACGCCGATCCCCACCGCCTCCACCACGCCCGAGACGTCCCAGCCCAGCACGAAGGGCGGCGCGCCGAGGAAGCCGCCGTTCTCCCGGTGCTTCCAGTCGGTCGGGTTCACTCCGGCGGCACGCACCCGTACCAGCACCTCGTTCGGGCGCGGCTTCGGTCGCTCCAGCCGTACTTCCTTCAGGACCTCGGGACCACCGAGGGCGTCCTGGCTGATGGCTCGCATGGTGTCCACATCGCTCATGGTCACTCAGCCTGCCCCGCGCCGCCCGTCCGGGAAATGGCATGATTGCCAATCTCCGATAAGATCGTGCCATGCGGCAGGCGAGGCACCCGGCGGAGAACGCGCCGACGAGCACGGCGAAGCGCCCGGAACGGGTCGTGGTGCTGGCCCTCGACGGGGTCTACCCCTTCGAGCTGGGCATCCCCAGCCGCATCCTCGGCGCCGCCGACGGCCGGTACGAGGTGATCACCTGCACCGTCGACGGACGCCCGGTGCGCACCGAGTCGGACTTCACCGTCACCCCGGAGCACGGACCGGAGGCCCTCGCCACGGCCGACACGGTCGTCATCGCCGCGGTCGCGCCCTCCCGGGTCACCGCCGAGCCGCTCCCCGAGGTCACCGCCGCCCTCGCGCTCGTCCGTCCCGAGGCCCGCATCGTCTCCATCTGCACGGGCGCCTTCGTGCTGGCCGCCGCCGGGCTCCTCGACGGCCGCCGGGCGACCACCCACTGGCAGCTCGCCGAGCTGTTCCGGCAGATGTTCCCGCACATCCCCCTGGACCCGGACGTGCTCTTCGTCGCCGACGGCCGCGTCCTCACCTCGGCGGGCGCCGCCTCCGGCGTCGACGTCTGCCTCCACCTCGTCCGCGAGGACCACGGCACGGAACTGGCCAACAAAGTCGCCCGCCGCTGCGTGGTGCCGCCCTTCCGGGACGGAGGCCAGGCCCAGTACATCGAGCAGCCCGTGCCCGAGCAGGGTGCCGCGAGCACGGCCGCGACCCGGGCGTGGGCCCTGGACCACCTCGGCGAGGCGCTGACCCTGACCGACCTCGCCGCGCACGCCCGCATGAGCCTGCGCACCTTCGCCCGCCGTTTCCACGACGAGGTGGGCCTGAGCCCCGGCCGCTGGCTCGTCCAGCAGCGCGTCGCCCGGGCCCGGCAGTTGCTGGAGTCCACCGACCTGCCGGTCGACCACATCGCGGCCCGGGTCGGCTTCGCCACGGGTGCTTCACTCCGTCAGCATCTGCACACGTCGATCGGCGTCTCACCCCAGGCCTACCGCCGCACGTTCCAGTCGACGCGCTGAGCGTGCGCCAAGGCCGCCGGAGCCGACTGCCGGTGGGCCGAGGGGGAGTGGCGCAGGGGATGGTGGCCCCGGCCGACTGAATCCGCGGGGCCGGGATATCCGCAAGGTGGAGGGCGGCGGGGCACGACGGCCCCGCGGCCCGGAATCCTTCGGAGGAGACATGGCACTGGTCACCGCGGGCGTCGTGGTGCTCGACTGCGCCGAGCCCGAGAAACTCGCCGAGTTCTACACAGGGTTGCTGGGCGCGGAAGAGACCGACGTGAGCGCCAACCGGATCGAGATCCAGGGGCCCGACGGCTTCCGCATGGCGTTCCGGCGGGACGTCAACGCGACCCCGCCGAGCTGGCCCCGCCCCGAGAACTCCCTCCAGGTCCACCTGGACCTCGTGGCCGAGGACCTGGACGAGGCCGAGCGCGGGATCGTGGGGCTGGGCGGGCGCCCGGTGGAGGCGAAGGACCCGGCGGGCCGCCACGAGGTGCGCGGCTTCTCCGACCCGGCGGGCCACCCCTTCACCCTGCGCCGCAACGTCGCGCCGACGGCACCCAAGCAGGGCTAGGTGTACTGACCCGCCGGGTGCCGTCGACGGCAGGGGAGGACCGGCCCCGTTCCGGTCCGGGGAGGGCCGGGCCCGTTCCGGTTCGGGGAGGGCCGGGCCCGTTCCGGTCCGGCGAGGGCCGGCTCCGTTCCGGTCTGGGGGCGGGCCGGGCTCCGGTCCGGTCAGTCCCGGCCCTTGTCGCCGGTCGGCCAGACACCGGTCGAGCGCTGGATGGCCTTCGCGCCCGTCCGGTCCACGGCACTGCGCACCGCGGCGAAGATGGCGCCCTGGATCGCGGCAGCCAGCAGGATCTCACCCCAGCGGCGGTCCGGGTCCAGCGCGTCGGGCGCGTCGTCCTCGTGCCGGAGCAGCTTCCAGGTCTTCTGGAAGGCCAGCCCGGCGAGCGACCCGCCCACCCAGCCCAGCGCGAAGCCGACGGGCTTGTAGGCGAGGGGGAGCTTCTGCTTCTTCTTCCTTGCCACGTGTCTCTCCTTGCGTTCGTGGGTGGATCGAGGGCGGCGCGGGTCACGGCCTGCCGCGCGCCGGAACCTCCTCGTCGGCGGGGACCGGGCCGGGCGGCGTCCCGTCACCGAACGGCCGGCCGCCCAGCTCCTGCCGGTGATGGGGCGTCAGCCAGCCGGACAGGTCCGGGCCCAGGGGCACGATGGCGGTCGGATTGACGCCCGTGTGGACCTGGTAGTAGTGCCGCTTGATGTGGTCGAAGTCGACGGTGTCGCCGAAGCCGGGCGTCTGGAACAGGTCACGGACGTACCCCCACAGCACCGGGTTCTCCGTCAGCTTCCAGCGGTTGCACTTGAAGTGGCCGTGGTAGACGGCGTCGAAGCGCGCCAGCGTCGTGAACAGCCGGATGTCCGCCTCGGTGATCGTGTCACCCACCAGATAGCGCTGCCGCTCCAGTCGTGGTGTCAGCTGCTCCAGGCGCCGGAAGACGCCCGCGCACGCCGCCTCGTACTCCTCCTGGCCGGTCGCGAACCCCGCTCGGTACACCCCGTTGTTGACGTCCTCGTAGACGTCCGCCATCACCTCGTCGATCTCGTCGCGCAGGGCGTGCGGATACAGGTCGGGCGCGCCCGGCCGGTGCAGGGACGTCCACTCCGTCGCGAGGTCCAGGGTGATCTGCTGGTAGTCGTTGGTGACCAGCTTCCCGCTGGGCACGTCCACGATCGCCGGCACGCTCACCCCGCCCGGGTAGCCGGTCTCCCGCCGGTCGTAGGCCTCGCTCAGGTAGCGGATGCCGAGGACCGGGTCACGGCCGTCCGGGTCCAGGGTGAACCGCCAGCTGCGGTCGTCCTGGATCGGATCGGTGATCGCCAGCGACAGGGCGCCCTCCAGACCGAGCAGTCGCCGCGACACCAGGGCCCGGCTCGCCCATGGACAGGCGCGGCTCACCACCAGCCGGTAGCGGCCGGACGCCACCGGCCAGCCGTCCCGGCCGTCCGCGGTGATCCGGTCCGCGAAGTGACTCCTGGACCGCTTGAACGCCTTCCTGCCGTACTCGCTGTTGCCGGACGTCCCGCCGTCACCGTTCATGAACCTGTCTCCCAGTCGTCGCCGCGCCCTGGTGAACGCGTTCCCCGTTTTCGGCCGGCGGCACTGGTGGGCCACCCACAAGGCGGGTGTGAGCCGTGCCGCCGGGGGCAGTCGGCCCCTCGTGAGTGGGACAGTCGTGGAAGAGAATCCGGACCGCAAGGGCGACCGCAGGACGCGCGTGACCGTTCTGGTCGCCCTCGCGGCCAATCTCGTGATCGCGGTCGCCAAGGCGGCCGGCGGCTTCATCGTGGGGTCGCCCGCGCTGCTGTCGGAGGCGGCGCACTCGGTGGCGGACAGCCTGAACGAGGTCTTCCTCCTCGCCGCGCTGCGCCGCAGCCGCCGCCCCGCCGACCGGAGGCATCCCTTCGGCTATGGCAAGGAACGGTTCTTCTGGTCGCTCCTGGCGGCCGTCGGCATCTTCGTCATGGGCGGCTGCTTCTCCTTCTTCCAGGGCGCGGAGGCCCTGCGCACGGGCGCGGAGGAGGACCTCGGCGGCTATGTGGCCGGACTGGTCGTGCTCGGCGTCGCCCTGCTCGCCGAGGGCGGCTCGCTGCTGCGGGCCCTGCACCAGGTACGCGGGCAGGGCGGGGCCGCCGGCGGTCTGCGCGACCCGGCCCTGCGCACGGTCGTCGCCGAGGACGGCACCGCGGTGCTCGGCGTGACCCTCGCCATGGCCGGCATGGTGCTGCACATGGTCACCGGACAGGTGGTCTGGGAGGCGTGCGCGTCCCTCGCGATCGGTGCGCTGCTCGTGTACGTCGCCTACCGGCTGGGCCGCGAGGCCCGCGACCAGTTGATCGGCGAGGCCGCCGACCCGGAGGCCGACGGCCGGATCCGGTCGCTGCTGCGGGCACAGCCGGAGATCGACAGCGTCGAGGCGCTGTTCACGATGAAGACGGGGCTCGACTCCGCCCTGGTGGCGGCCCGCGTCGACCTGGTGCCTGGCCTGGACAGCGAGGGCGTGGAGGAGGCCGCGGTGCGCATCAAGAGGTCGATCGCGCGCACCGTCCCCGAGGCACGGCAGATCTTCCTCGACGTCACCGACCGGTCCGCGCGGGAGGCAGCCGAAAGCCCCGCCGCGACGGGGGAACGCGGCGGGGCCTGACCAACGCGTGCCCGGCGGGCGCCGGTCCATGCACGCGCGGCCGGGAAAGTCCGGGAAGAACCTCCGCCCGTCCGGTTCAGTTCCCGTCGGCCGGTTCCAGGACGAACACCGGGATCTCCCGGTCCGTCTTCTTCTGGTAGTCGGCGTACGAGGGATACGCCGCGACGGCACGCTCCCACCACTCGGCCTTCTCCGCGCCGGTGACCTCACGGGCCGTCATGTCCTGCTTCACCGGGCCGTCCTGGAGTTCCACGTGGGGATCGGCCTTGACGTTGTGGTACCAGACGGGGTGCTGGGGAGCGCCGCCCAGGGAGGCGACCGCGGCGTAGCGGCCGTCGTGTTCGACGCGCATCAGCGGCGTCTTGCGGAGCTTGCCGCTGCGCGCGCCCCGGGTGGTCAGAAGGATCACGGGCAGGCCCGTGTCCATCAGGGTCGTCCCCTTCGTGCCGCCCGAGCTCTCGTAGAGCTCGACCTGTTCGCGCACCCACTGCGTCGGGCTGGGTTCGTACTCGCCTTCGAGAGGCATGGCATCCGTCCCCTTCGTACCGTCGTACGGCTGACTGGCACCGTGGTCAACACCGACCGGTGCGAGATCCATCCCTACCCCATCGCGCCCGCGATCCTCCGGCGCCGCGCGATCATCTCGCGCGTCGTCGCGGCTCGGGAGGCGTCGCGCCACGGTCGGGACCGATCGCACGACGACCGGCCGGAGGAGACACCGCATGACGGCTGCCACCGAGGCGGCCACCCGTGGGACGGGAAGCGGCGCTCAGGGCCGGATCGCCGAGCCGTACGCGGAGACCGGCGACCGGAGCCCCGCGACCGGCGGCCGGACCGCCCGAGGTCCAGCGACGGCGAGGACGCCGTGGTGCTCGGCGAGAACCGGCAGACCGCCGGGGCCACCGGGCGGCCCCATCGCGCCACGTTCCGCCCCGCACCTGACCGTCCGGGACGGCCCCGGTCCCCCGGCACCACGTGCACGAGGGCAGGCCTCGCCGGGACCCGGGTGTTTACCATGGAGAGGGGCGTGGCGGCGATAGTCGGCCAGTCTGCGCCCCCCCGGCGATCTGGCCGAAGCTGACATGGTCACATAGGTGCCCGAGGCATCTAATGAAGATCGGCACGACGCACTCCTTCGTCTGCGAGGTCTTCCATGACGGACACGACGGACAGGACGGACGCGGCGACGCCCGTCACCTTCCCGCAGGACCGGACCTGCCCCTATCACCCGCCCGCCGCCTACGACCCGCTGCGCGCCACCCGCCCACTGGCCCGGATCGCCCTCTTCGACGGCCGCCCGGCCTGGCTGGTGACCGGGCACGCGGCCGCCCGCAGGCTGCTGGCCGACCAACGGCTGTCGACCGACCGCACCCGCCCCGGCTTCCCCGCCACGTCGGCGCGGCTCGCCGCGGTACTCGACCGGACAGCCGCCCTGCTCGGAGTCGACGACCCCGAACACCGCACCCAGCGCAGGATGGTCCTCCCCGAGTTCACCCTGAAACGCGCCGCGGCCCTGCGCCCGCGCATCCAGCAGATCGTGGACGAACGGCTCGACGCGATGATCGCGCAGGGCCCGCCGGCCGACCTGGTGACGGCCTTCGCGCTGCCCGTCCCCTCGATGGTGATCTGCGCACTGCTCGGCGTCCCCTACGCCGACCACGACTTCTTCGAGGAACAGTCCCGCCGGCTGCTGAGAGGACCCGCGCCCGCCGACACCCGGGACGCCCGCGACCGGCTGGAGGTCTACCTGGGCGAGCTGATCGACCGCAAGCAGAAGACACCCGGTACGGGGCTGCTGGACGACCTGGTCCGGTACCAGCTGAACGAGGGCGCGGTCGACCGCGAGGAGGTGGTCGCCCTGGCGATCATCCTGCTCGTCGCGGGCCACGAGACGACGGCCAACATGATCTCGCTGGGCACCTACACCCTCCTCACCAACCCCCGGCGGCTGACCGAGCTGCGGGAGGACCCCTCGCTGCTGCCCGGCGCGGTCGAGGAGCTGATGCGCGTCCTGTCGATCGCGGACGGGCTGCTCCGGATGGCCACCGAGGACATCGAGGTGGACGGGCAGACCATCCGGGCCGGTGACGGCGTCGTCTTCGCGACCTCCGTCATCAACCGCGACGAGAGCGTCTACCCCGAACCGGACACCCTGGACTGGCACCGCCCGGCCCGCCACCACGTCGCCTTCGGGTTCGGCATCCACCAGTGCCTCGGCCAGAACCTGGCCCGCGCCGAACTGGAGATCGCCCTGCACGCCCTCTTCGACAGGCTGCCCACGCTCCGCCTGGCCGCACCGGCCGAAGAGATCCCCTTCAAACCCGGCGACACGATCCAGGGGATGCTCGAACTCCCCGTGGCCTGGTAGGAGGTTCCCCGCATGCCCCGCACGCGCATCGACATCGACAAGGACACCTGCATCGGTGCGGGCCAGTGCGCCCTGACCGCTCCGGACGTCTTCACCCAGGACGACGACGGCTACAGCACCCTCCGGGCCGGCCGGGAGGACGGCGGTGGCAGCCCTCTGGTGCGGGAAGCGGCCCGGGCCTGCCCCGTCGGTGCCATCACCGTGACGCGGACGGTGGACTGACGGCGGAAGTCACCGGCTCCGGGAGACCGGCGCCGGTGGCGTCCAGCAGCACCCGCGCCGCCTCGCGCGCCTGACGCGCGGGTTCGGTGCCGCCCGTGACGCCCGCCGTCACCATGGCGCCCTCCGCCAGCAGGAACAGCTGCCCGCCCACCGCGGCGGGCAGTCCCGCGTCGGCCGTCAACCCGTCCAGGAAGTCCCGGAACAGCCCCTTGTGCGCCCGCACCCGTTCCGCCACCCGCGGCCAGGTGGCGCCCAGTTCGCCGTAGGCGTTGAGCCACGCGCAGCCGCGGAAGTCCGGTTCGGCGAACCACTGCCCGAGCCAGTCGAAGACGGCCAGGATCCGCGACACGGGCTCCCCGTGCCGGTCCACGTACCGGGCCAGCTCCCCGCGCCAGCGCACGTCGCGCCGGTCCAGATACGCCACCACGAGCTGCTCCTTGGCCGGGAACAGCTGGTAGAGGCGCTTGAGCGAGACACCGGACGTGCGGCGCACGTCGTCCATGCCCACGGCCTGGACGCCCCGCCCGTAGAAGAGTCGCTCCGCCGCGTCCAGCGCCCGCTCCCGGGCGACCTCACTGTCCATGCGGGACCTCTTCCTTGACGTGAGAACGAGCGTTCTCCTGCGGTAGCACCGCACCGGAGAACGCTCGTTCTCCACTTCTGTCACGGAGGCCGAACCATGACGACCGCCCGCCCGCCCCTGCCGCCGTTCACCCGCGAGACCGCCGCCCGGAAGGTGCAGGCGGCCGAGGACGCGTGGAACACCCGCGACCCGCACAAGGTCGCGCTCGCCTACTCGCCCCACTCGCAGTGGCGCAACCGCGACACCTTCCTGATGGGCCGTGCCGCCATCGTCGAGTTCCTGACCGCCAAGTGGGCGCGGGAGCGGGAGTACGCGCTGCGCAAGGAGCTGTGGGCCCACGACGGCAACCGCATCGCCGTCCGCTTCCAGTACGAGTCCCGGGACGTCGACGGCCAGTGGTGGCGTTCCTACGGCAACGAACTGTGGGAGTTCGACGAGGACGGCCTGATGGCCCGTCGGGAGGCGAGCGTCAACGACGTGCCCATCGATGAGTCGGACCGCCGCATCCGCGGCCCGCGGCCCCCCGAGGAGCGGGAGCACGGCCGCGGCCGAAGTGACGCTCAGTGAGACGCGGAGCGAGGAACCGGAGCGTCCCTGCGGGCCGCACCCGGCCGTCGGTCACTGCTCCACGGGCCCGGGGCCGTCACCCGGCCGTCGTCCGGGGCGCAGGACCTGGCACCCGGGTCCGGCAGGCCGGGGGCCGTTGACGGTCCGGCCGGTCAGGGACCGGTGCCCGCGTCCAGGACGGTGACGGACACCGACGACGCGTTGCCGCCCACCGGGACCTCACCGGCCGTCCACTTCACCTCGAGCGGGTCCCGCTCGTCCGGCGGGGTGACCAGCAGCGCCGCCGGAGTGGCCGTGCGGGCGCCGCTGATCTGCGGGCTGGAGAACGACAGCCCGGCCCACGCGCTCTTCCCCGGCGCCAGCGTGACCGTCCGCGGTGACGCCGGCGCGCGTTCGGGGTCCGGGCCCAACTGCCTGCCGGACGCGTCCACGAAGGCGGCGCCCGGATAGCCGTGCAGGGTGCAGGTGTTCTTGGAGGTGTTGGTCAGCACGACCGGGAAGTTCCGCTGCCCGGCACCCGGGTCGGCGCGGCCGACGGCGGCGCGCAGGTGCGAGGTGTGGCAGCGGCCGTCGGCGCGGGCGGAGGCCGACGCGGACGCGGATCCGGGCGTGTCGCCGGGTGTGGTACCGACGGCCGGTGCGGTGGTGGTGCCGCTGTCCGGACCGGCCGTGCGAGAGGCCTGCGGGGCCCCGGGCGGCCGTGGCCCGCTCGCCGTGCCGCTCTCGTCGCCGCAGGCGGTCAGCAGGCCGAGGACCGCGACCGCGCTCGCGAGCAGGGCCGCCCGGCGCACCGGCTGGGACGTGTTCGCCATCGCTTCTCCACACTCCCGTCAGGTTCCCGCGCACGGCCCGGCCGAGAGGCGGCACCGTACGCCCTGTTCCTGCGAGTGTCCCGCCGTGCGGGCCGGGAAACGAACGGCTCACTCCTCGTCGAGCAGCCCCAGCTCCGCCCAGATCGTCTTGCCCTCGGACGTGTGCCGGGTGCCCCAGCGCTGGGTGAGCTGGGCCACCAGCAGCAGACCGCGGCCGCCCTCGTCCCACGTCTTGGCCCGGCGCAGATGCGGCGCCGTGTGGCTGGTGTCGGAGACCTCGCAGATCAGCGTGTTCCTGTCGTGGATCAGCCGCAGCCGGATGGGCGGTGAGCCGTACCGGATGGCGTTGGTGACCAGCTCGCTCACCACCAGTTCGGCGGTGAAGGACGCCTCCAGCAGGGCCCAGGTGGACAACTGCTCGAGAACCTGCTTGCGGACGGGGGCGACCAGCGACGGGTCGGCGGGGATGTCCCAGGTGGCGACCTGGCCGGCGGGCAGCCCCCGGGTGCGGGCCAGCAGCAGCGCCACGTCGTCGGCGGAACCACCCGGTGGCAGCAGAGCGTTCAGCACCCGCTCACAGGTCGCGTCCAGCGAGTCGCCGCGGGCCGTCAGCGCCGCGCACAGCAGGTCCTGACCGGTGTCGGCGTCCTGCTCCCGGCTCTCGACCAGCCCGTCGGTGTAGAGCGCCAGCACGCTGCCCTCGCACAGCTCCAGCTCGGCCGACTCGAACGGCAGCCCGCCCACGCCCAGCGGCGGACCCGACGGCAGTTCGACCTTCTGGGGCGGGCCGTCCGGCGGGACCAGGACGGGTGCCGGATGCCCGGCGCGGGCCATGGCGCAGCGCCGCGACACCGGGTCGTACACCGCGTACAGACAGGTGGCGCCCACCTCGCCCGCGCCGTCGTCGCCGGACTCCTCGGACAGCCGGACGACCAGGTCGTCGAGGTGGGTGAGCAACTCGTCGGGCGTCAGGTCGATGTCGGCGAGGGTGCGGACGGCGGTGCGCAGCCGGCCCATGGTGGCCGAGGCCTGGATGCCGTGGCCGACGACGTCCCCGACGACCACGGCGACCCGCATCCCGGACAGCGGGATGACGTCGAACCAGTCGCCGCCGACGCCGGAGCGGGCGGCCGGAAGGTAGCGGGAGGCCGCCTCCACCGCGGCGGTGGGCGGCAGCCACCGGGGGAGCAGGCTGCGCTGCAGGGTCAGCGTCGCCTCGCGCTCACGGGAGTAGCGGCGGGCGTTGTCGATGCAGACGGCGGCGCGGGCCGTGACCTCCTGGGCCAGCAGCACGTCGTCGTGCGTGAACGGGTGGGGGCACCGGAACCGGGTGAACACCGCGACGCCGAGGGTCGTGCCGCGGGCCTGCAGCGGCACGGACATCGTGGAGTGGACGCCGTACTCCTCCGCCCGCCTGCGGCGGGCGGGGTCCCAGTCCAGCCACCGCTCGAGGTCGCCGAAGGACACCGCGGCCACGATCGCCTGCCCCGCGACCAGACTCTCGGCCTGGGGCGAACCTGACGGGTAGACGTACAGCTGCCCCGGTTCGGCCAACACCTCCGGGAGGCCCGGGTCGACCGACCGGCGGGCCGTGTGGCGCAGGCCGACCGGCGGTGACACGGCGGCGGGTTCGGCACCGTGGTCCTGGGGGTCCAGCAGGTCGACGCTCACGTAGTCGGCGAGCGCCGGGACGCACACGTCCGCCAGCTCCTGCGCCGTGCGGGTGACGTCGAGCGTGGTGCCGATGCGCATGCTGGCGTCGTTGACGAGGTGCAGCCGTTCCCGGGCGAGGTGCTGCTCGCTGAAGTCGTGCGCGGTCGCGCACACTCCGCGCACCCGCCCACCGGTGTCGGTGAGCGGAGCCACGCGGATGAGCCACGGGTGGGCGCGGGTCTCGTTCACGGCCTTGAAATCCGTGTGCATGTCGTACCGGCGGCCGGTGGCGAGCACCTCCTCCATGTACTGCTCGAGCTCCGCGTGCTGCGGCCGGCCGGACAGGTCCGTGGGCCGCAGTCCGCGGACCAGGTCCGGCGGGAGCCCGAGGAACTGGGCCATCGCGTCGTTGACGCCCCGCAGCCGGAGTCGGTCGTCGAAGATCATCGTGGCGCAGGGGGACTGCCTCAGGGCGGCCCCGAGCAGGGGGTCGGCCGGCGGGGCGGGGCCGCGGTCCAGCGGCGTGACGGCGAGCCACGTGCCCCGGCCGCCGTCGGCCGACGGTCTGCGGTTCGCGAGCACCCACACGGACACGGTGTGCCCGTCGCGGTGCCGCAGCGCCAGCGTGCCGCTCCACCGCTCGTCCTCGGGCCTGGGAGGCGTACCGTCGCCGCCGTCGGCCAGCAACCCGGCGGCGGGGCGCCCCACGACGGCGTCGGCCGGGTGCCCCAGCAGCAGGCGCGCGCCCTCGTTCCACTCCCGCAGCGTGCCGGAGTCGTCGACGACGACACGGGCGGTGGCGGCATCGTCGAACGGGTTGACCGGACTCATCGTCGCCACTCCATTGCGCACACCCACAGTGAACAGCGCGTCACCTGGATCCCAGCCTAGTGCGTCTAGTGCCCCGCGTGGACCCGAACCACCCGGATCCCTGGGACCACAGGGGCCTCATCGGCGTACGGGCGGCGCCGGGACGGTGCACCGTCCGGGGCGGGGAGGGCTTTCCGCTTCACCGGACGGCCGCGACGCGGTGCCGCCCGTCGGGCGGGGCGCATGTGCGGCCGCACCGGCCCGCGGTTCCGTTCCGGGCCGGTGTCCCGGCCCGTCCCCACGCGGTCGCGAGCCGCGCGGGCCCTCTCCGGGCCTTCCCGCCGGACACCGTCCCCCTGCCTGCCTGCCTGCCTGCCTGCCTGCCTGCCTGCCTGCCTGCCTGCCCGCATGCGCCGGGACGCGTGCCGTGGCCTCCCGCACCGTGGACGTCAAGCACGGCCCGCCCACGCCCGTCGGGACCACCGTCACCGTCCGGGACGGCCGTGCCCGGCGGGTGGCCGAGGGGCGGGCCGACGGGGCCCGTGTCCGACGCGCCCGGCCCCGACGCCGTCGCGCACCGGGCCGGCCGGAAGAACCGGGCCGCCGGAAGAACCGCCTCCGGACGGAACCAGTCCGGTCCGGACCGTTGACGAGATGTCATGTCTGCCACAAGCATGGCACCGACCGCTGTTGGGAGCGCTCCCACAGGTGAGCGCCACCTCCCCCGAGGAGCCCGCACGTGAAAAGACGCAGAACCGCCCTCGTCTCCCTGACGGCCCTGCTGGCGGCGGCCGTCACCGCACTGCCCGCCGCACCGGCCGGAGCCGACGAGACCGAGCAGGTCAGGAACGGCACCTTCGACAACGGCACCGACTCCTGGTGGGCCAGCAGCAACGTCACCGCGGGCGTGTCCGACGGCCGGCTGTGCGCCGACACCCCGGGCGGCACCGCCAACCGCTGGGACGCGGCCGTCGGCCAGAACGGCATCACCCTGGTCGCGGGGGAGACGTACAGGTTCTCCTTCACCGCGACCGGCACGCCCGCCGACCACGTGGTCCGGGCCATCGTGGGCCTGTCGGTGTCCCCGTACGACACCTACCACGAGGTCAGCCCGCGGCTGAGCGTCTCCGGCAACACGTACTCCTACACCTTCACCTCGCCCGTCGACACCACCCAGGGCCAGGTCGGCTTCCAGCTCGGCGGCACGCCCGACGCCTGGCGGTTCTGCGTGGACGACGTGTCCCTGCTGGGCGGGGTGGAGCCCGAGCCGTACGTGCCGGACACGGGTCCGCGGGTCCGGGTCAACCAGGTCGGCTACCTGCCGTCCGGTCCGAAGAACGCCACGCTCGTCACCGACGCGACCACGCGCCTGCCGTGGCGGCTGGCGAACGCCGGCGGTCGGGTCGTCGCCCAGGGCTGGAGCGTGCCGCGGGGCGTCGACGCCTCCTCCGGACAGAACGTCCACTCGATCGACTTCGGCCGGTACACCAGGCGGGGCGAGGGCTACACGCTGCTCGCCGACGGGGAGACCAGCCGCCCGTTCGACATCGGCACGGCCGCCTATGAGCGGTTGCGCGTCGACTCCGCGAAGTACTACTACGCGCAGCGCAGCGGCACCGCCATCCGCGACGACCTGCGCCCGGGCTACGCGCGCCCGGCCGGCCACGTGGGCGTCGCGCCCAACCGGGGCGACACCGAGGTCCCCTGTCAGCCCGGTGTGTGCGACTACACGCTCGACGTCTCCGGCGGCTGGTACGACGCCGGCGACCACGGCAAGTACGTCGTCAACGGCGGCATCTCCACCTGGGAACTGCTCAGCACCTACGAGCGCTCGCTGCACGCCCGCACCGGGGAGCCGTCGAAGCTCGGCGACGGCACCCTCGCCATCCCCGAGAGCGGCAACAAGGTGCCGGACCTCCTCGACGAGGTGCGCTGGGAACTGGAGTTCCTGCTGAAGATGCAGGTGCCGGACGGGCAGCCGCTGGCCGGCATGGCCCATCACAAGATCCATGACGAGCAGTGGACCGGGCTGCCGCTGCTGCCCGACCAGGACCCCCAGAAGCGCGAGCTGCACCCGCCGACCACCGCGGCCACCCTCAACCTGGCGGCGACCGCCGCGCAGGCGGCCCGTCTCTACCGCCCCTACGACCGGGAGTTCGCCGCCAAGGCCCTCGACGCGGCCCGCGAGGCCTGGGCGGCGGCGCTGGCCCACCCGGACGTGCTCGCGTCGGAGAGCGACGGCATCGGCGGCGGGGCCTATCCCGACAGCCGCGTCGACGACGAGTTCTACTGGGCGGCGGCCGAGCTGTACCTGACGACGGGGGAGCGGCACTTCGGGGAGTACGTGCTGAACTCCCCGGTCCACACCGCCGACGTCTTCGGCCCGACCGGCTTCGACTGGGCGCGCACCGCGGCCGCCGCCCGGCTGGACCTGGCGACCGTGCCCAGCCGGCTCCCCGGCCGGGACACGGTACGCCGGTCCGTCCTCCGGGGCGCCGACGGCTACCTGGCCACGCTGAAGGCGCATCCGTACGGCATGCCCTACGCGCCCGAGGGCAACGTGTACGACTGGGGCTCCAGCCACCAGATCCTGAACAACGCGGTCGTCCTCGCCACCGCCTACGACATCACCGGCGGCTCGAAGTACCGTGACGGCGCCGTCCAGAGCATGGACTACATCCTGGGCCGCAACGCGCTGAACATGTCGTACGTCACCGGCTACGGCGAGGTCAACGCCCACAACCAGCACAGCCGCTGGTACGCCCACCAGCTCGACCCCGCCCTGCCCGCCCCGCCGGACGGCACCCTCTCCGGCGGTCCGAACTCGAGCATCCAGGACCCCTACGCGCAGAGCAAACTCCAGGGCTGCGTCGGCCAGTTCTGCTTCATCGACGACATCCAGTCCTGGTCGACCAACGAGCACACCATCAACTGGAACGCCGCGCTGGCCCGGATGGCCTCCTTCGTGGCGGACCAGGGCTGACGGGACGCAGCTGGCCGCACGACTTCCCGCCCGCCCCTGCGGTACCGCCGCCGTGCCCCTCTGACCTGGTCCCATTTACGGGTCAGTACCCGCGCGGTACCGTGGGGGCATGCCAGCTCTGAACGTGGAGTTCAGCGACCGCGAGCTCGAGGACCTGCGGCAGATCGCCAAGGAACGCGGTACGTCGATGAAGGCGCTCGTGCGGGAGGCCGCCGCCGCCGACATAGCCCGGCACCGGGCGCTGCAGGAGGGGGCGGAGGCGTTCCGCCGGTTCTTCTCGGCCCATGCCGACGAGTTCGCCGCCGCCTTCCCCGACGACGAGCCACCGCCCGTCCGGGGTGAGGGGCGGGCCGCCTGACCCATGGCGCCGGCCCTGCACATCGACGTGCCCTGGCTGCTCCAGCGCCACGAGGAGGTGCTGCCGGAGCAGCCCGTGATCAACGACTTCTCGGCGCTGGTGGCCGCCGTCGCCCGGCACCGCGTGGACCCGCCCCGCCTCGGTGTCGACGCCGACCCGGCCTGGCGGGCCGCCGCGCTGCTGCACACCCTCGCCGTGCTCAAGCCCCTGCCCTCGGCCAACGCCCGCTTCGCCTGCGCGACGGCCGTGGCCTACATGATCGCGAGCGGCGTCGGCATCGACCCGCCCTACGGCGCCCTGGCCGGCCTCGCGCGCGATCTGGTGTCCGGCAGGGCCGACGTCTACGGTGCGGCCGGCCGGCTGCGTTCCTGGCAGGTCTGAGCGCCGGGCGGCCGGTGCGCCCGCACCAGCCGCGGCGGCCGCGTGGAGAAGCCCGCAACTCCCTTGCCCGGCACATGTGTTGCCGCCCGTTCAGGCCGCCTTTCCGCACGGATCGAGGGCGGCCGCGGGCCGAACGACGGGCTGCTGCGCGGTGTCGCCGGCCCCGGGCTGTGCGGGACCCGTAGGCGGACGCCGGCGTCGGCGTTCCCGGTACCCGCGCCGGCGAGGGGACGGAGCGGTGCGGCGATGTGCGCTACGACCCCACCGCGCGGGGGAGTCACTGCCGCGCCGACGCAGGCGGCTCGCCCCCGCCGCCACCGGCGGGGGCCTCGACGAGGTCGGCAGGGCCCGGCGTGGCCGGTGAGACGTGCCCCGACAGGGCCAGGGTCAGGTCGAGTTCGGCGAGCAGGCAGCGGATCACGTGCTCGACGCCCGCCTGCCCGTCCAGGCCCAGACCGTAGACGTAGGGCCGGCCGACGAGCACCGCCCGCGCGCCGAGCGCGAGCGCCTTGAAGACGTCGTCGCCGGTACGGACGCCGCTGTCGAACAGCACGGTGAGCCGGTCGCCGACGGCCTCCACGACACGCGGCAGGGCGTCGGCCGCCGCGACGGAACCGGCCACCTGGCGGCCGCCGTGGTTGGAGACCACGACGCCGTCCATCCCGGCGTCGGCGGCGAGCCGGGCGTCGTCCGGGTGCAGGATGCCCTTGAGGACGACCGGGCCGTCCCAGTTCTCCCGTAGGAACGCCAGATCCGGCCAGGTCCTGGCGGGATCGGAGAACATGCCGAGGAAGTGCATCACCGCCGCGTCCGGGTCCTCGTGCACCGGCTTGGCCAGCCCCGCCCCGAACGCCGGGTCGGAGAAGTAGTTGGCCGTGCCCACCCCGTGCAGGAACGGCAGATACGCCTGGTCGAGGTCGCGCGGGCGCCAGGACAGCAGCGGCGTGTCCAGCGTGACGAACAGCGCGCCGTATCCGGCCGCCCTCGCCCGGTCCAGGAAACTGCGGGCCACCTCACGGTCCTTGGGCCAGTACAGCTGGAACCAGCGCTCGGCGTCACCCATCGCCTCGGCCACCTGTTCCATGGGCGTGCTGGACGCCGAGGAGAGGACGTAGGGGACGCCGTGGGCGGCGGCGGCCCGGGCGGCGGCCGGCTCCGCGTCCGGATGCATGATCGACAGGACGCCGACCGGCGCCAGCGCCAGCGGGGCCGGCAGGGAGCGGCCCAGCACCTCGACCGAGAGGTCACGCGCGTGCACGTCCCGCAGCACGCGCGGCACGATCCGGCGCCGGTCGAGGGCCGCCCGGTTGGCGCGCGCGGTGCTGCCGTCACCCGCGCTGCCCGCGACGTACCCGACGGGCCCGGGGCCGAGCCGGCGCGCGGTGAGCTCCTCCAGCCGGGTCAGGTCGGTGGGCAGCCGGGGCACGGCACCCGTCATCCCGTTCAGGTAGATCTCGTACTGGTAGTCCGCCCAGTGCTTCGCCATCCCCGCATCCCGCCTCTCGTCGTCGGGCTCGCGCCGTCAGCACCATACTCGCGGGTAGGCCGAGGCCGGCGGCTTGGGAACCGACATGTTTCAGGTGTGTTTCAGGCCTATTGGAGAACGCATGGATCACGCCAGTCGGCCCGATCGTGGCCTCATGAATCGATCAAGAACCGCCCCGTTCCGGACTTGGAACGTTCGAATTCCGTGACTTTGCGCCACTGATTCAATACGCAAGGTTACCGAAATCCATGGGGTCGAGATGAGTTTCGGCGGTGGACTCGGCAGACTCGCGCTCGCCGTTCCGGCACCGACCGAGCCGGGCCGGCACCACCCTCATCCCGAGCGGAAGGATGCACACAATGCGGAACACCGCGCGCTGGGCAGCGACTCTGGGTCTGACGGCCACCGCCGTCTGCGGGCCCCTCGCCGGGGCCTCCCTCGCCTCCCCGGCCACCGCCCCCGCGTCGCTCCACGCCCCCTCGGCCCTCGTGCTGACCGTGGGGCACGGAGAGAGCGCTGCCACCGCCGCGCCGGTACGCGCGGTCACCCTGACCTGCGCCCCGACGGCCTCCGGAACCCACCCCGCCGCCGACCTGGCCTGCGCCGAACTGCGCGGCGCCGGCGGGGACCTCGACGCCCTGGCGGCGGACGACGGCGTGATGTGCACCCGGGAGTACGCCCCCGTCGTCGTCACCGTCGACGGGGTCTGGCAGGGCAGGCGCCTCTCCTACGAGCGCACCTTCGCCAACGAGTGCGTGAAGAACGCCGGAAGTACGAGCGTCTTCGCGTTCTGAGAGACCGGGACCGCCCGGTCCGTGCGGTGTGACCGGCGGCTCGCCACTGGGGAGTGCGAGTCGTTGCCGCAGGGGCCCCGCGGTCCCGCACCGGGGGCGGCGGACGGAGTGGGGCCGTCCGCCGTTCCCCGGGACACAGGGACCGGCCGGGGGTCAGCCCGCGGCCGCCGGCCCGTCACCGGTGCCGGACGACCGGGCGCGGTGACTGGTGTCGCACCAGGGGAAGCGGCGACTGCGACGACAGGTGCACAGGGCGACCCGGAAGCGGTCGGAGGACACCGTCGTCCCGTCCTCCAGCTCCACCTCCACCGGGCCCTCGACCAGCATCGGCCCCCGGCGCTGGACCCTGATCCGACGGGGGGAGCCGGAGTCGGACGGACGTGCGGGGTCAGACGGGGAGTTCGGCACGGACCACCACCAGCTCTTCCTCGTCGTCGGCCAGGGACAGCAGCCCGCGCTGCCGCAGCCAGCGCTCCCGGCCGCGCACCACGGGCCCGAACGCGATCCGCCGCCGTCGGGTCACGGCCGCCTTCAGACCGGCCCCGCGCAGAAGTCCGACGGTCCGGCCGGGGTCGCTCAGCGCCGACTGCACCAGCAGCAGTACGCCGCCGGGGCGCAGCAGGCCGGGCACCTCGCGGCAGATCCGGTCCAGGACCAGCCTGCCGTCGTCGCCGGCGTCCCAGGCCCGCGCCGCCCCACGCGGCCGGCGGCGCCCGCCCGGCGCCGGAACGTACGGCGGATTGGCCAGGACCAGGTCGAAGGACTCGCCGCGTACGGGAGCGAAGAGGTCGCCGCGCCGGACCCGGACCGGCACTCCCGCCCGGGCGGCGTTCACCCGGGTGGCGCACACGGCACGCCAGGACACGTCCACCGCGGTCACCCGGGCGCCCCGCCGTGCCGCGGCCAGGGCGAGGGCGCCCGTGCCGGTCCCCACGTCGAGTACGGCCGCGTCCGGGGGGAGCGGCTCTTCGGACAGCGCCCCGGCCAGCAGGGCGGTGTCCTCCTGAGGGGCGTAGACGCCCGGCGGCACCAAGAAATTCACGGAACCCACGTACCCCGGCCGTCACGAAGTATGGGAGGTTCCGGACGGCTCGCGGGCCGGCTCGGGCAGCGGCGTGCGCAGCGACGAGCGGCCGGCCCGCCAGTCGGCCAGCAGCCGGGCACCGAAGCGGTCCTCGAGGTGTCCGGTGGCGTCGATCCCGAAGGCGACGTCCGCCGCGAGCTGCGGTTCCTGCTCCAGCAACCCGCCGATCACCTCGTGCCGGACGATCTGCTCGTGCACCGCGTCGGCCTCGACGTGCTCGTCGTAGAAGTGCTCCGCGGCGGGCCCGGCGCCGGTGCGGCGCATCGCCTCGGCGAGCCGCCGGGAACCGGGCGACGAGGTGATCTCGACCGCGGCGAAGTGCCCCACCAGGGCGCCGCGCAGGGCCCGGTGCAGACCGAACAGGGACATCATGTTCACCGTGGCCAGGCACTCGGCGCCGGCCGCGTCCAGATGACGACCGTACGTCGTGTCCAGGTCCAGGTCCGACATCAGGTCGGCGAAGAGGCGGGCGTGCACCCGGTCGGCCCGGCCGCCGCCGTACTCGTCGAACTCCACCGCCGCCATCGCCGCCTTGGCGCGTCCCCGCAGCCGCGGCAGCACCCAGGCGTGCGGGTCGGCCTCCTTCAGGTGGTACAGGGAGCGCTGGGCCGCGTACTCGCGCAGGTGCCACAGCTCGCCCTCGTCCCGCAGGAAGTGGCTGACGCCCCCGCCGTCGACGGGTTCGACGAGCAGTGCGGCGACCGCGTCCTCGACGCTGTCGTGGACCGGGGTGTCGGCGCGCAGGGCGGCCAGGAATCGGCGCTCCAGCGCGGCCCGGACGCGCAGCAGCTCGGGGTCCCACTCGAGACCGGGGGGTACGCCGGCGAAGCCCCGGTAGTGCAGCTCGTAGCACGTGTACAAGGCGAGCTGCAGGTCGTCCCCGTACACCGGTGCGGCGGCGGCCGTCCGGGGGCCGGGCAGCGGGCCCGCGCCGAGCAGATAGGCGCCGACGGCCGCGGAGAGCGGGCCCCGGGCCGTCGGCAGCGGTGGTTCTTCGCGGTCGTGCGGTTCTTCGCGGTGGTACTCCATGGTGTCGCGAGTACCCGGACTCCACCGGGGCACCCCGCCGCGCGAGCCGCGCGTCACTCGCCCTCGGCGTCCTCCTGCGCCCCGGTGTTCGGTGAGGTGGCGTCCCCCGCCTCGCCCCGGTGCCGGCCCTCGTCGGACTCCGCGTCGCGGGGCTTGGCCTCCTTGATCTCGCGCATCACCTCCTCGATGGCCGTCTCGGGCTGCTCGTGCGCGTGGTCGCCGTGCTGGGACACGAAGGTCTCCTCTGCCTCGTGGTTCGGTCGTCGGTCACGTGGTGCGTTCCCGGTCCCGCGTTCCCGGCGGCGCCGGGGACGTCCGCCTGGTCAGCCGGGTGTGGTCGCGACACGCAGGGGCACCGGGGCCGGGGCGGTGTCCTCGTCGTCGTCCGGGCGGCTGACCTCCGCCCACCAGGCCGGGCCGTCCTCGATGTGGCGCAGCAGGATGCCCTCGCGGATCGCCCACGGGCAGAGCGTGACCGAGTCCAGCCCGGTCAGCTTCATGGCCGTGTGCCCGACCACGGCCCCGGCCAGGCTCTGCGCCGCACGCGGTGCGGAGATGCCGGGCAGCCGGGCCCGTTCGGCCGCGGACAGGGCGGCCAGCCGGCCGACCGCCTCCCCGAGGTCCGAGCAGCGCATCCGCCGCTCCACGAACGGCCCGTGCCGGCCCGGTGAGGCCCCGCACAGCCGGCCGAGCTGCTGGAAGGTCCGCGAGGTGGCCACCGCCGTGCGCGGACCCTCCCAGCGGATCCGCGCCGCGACGTCCCGCAGCTGATGACGGACCTTGCGGCGCAGCGCCCGGACCTGCTCCGGCGCCGGCGGCTCCGCACCGCCCGCCAGGAACTCGTGGGTCAGCCGGGCCGCCCCCAGCGGCAGGGAGGCCACGAAGTCGGGCAGCCGGCCGCGGCCGAAGGCGACCTCCAGCGAACCGCCGCCGATGTCGAGCAGGGCGAGCGGACCCGATCGCCAGCCCATCCAGCGCCGCGCCCCGAGGAAGGTCAGCTCGGCCTCCACCTCACCCGGCAGGGTGCACAGCGCGACCCCGGTGCGGGAGCGGACGGCGTGCAGCACCTCCCGGCGGTTCGGCGCGGCACGCACCACGGCGGTCGCGAAGGCCAGCGGGGCGTCCGCGCCCCACCGGGCCGCGGTCCTGCTCGCGTCCTCGACCGCGTCCACGAGCCGCTCCACGGCCTCCTCGGGGACCGGACCGCCCGGCTTGACCTGTTCCGACAGCCGCAGCCGCCACTTCGCGGTGTGGACCGGAAGCGGCACCCCGCCCTCCGCGTCCGCCACCATGAGCCGGACCGTGTTCGATCCCACGTCCACCACGCTGATCCGCATGACAGCGCAGTACCCATTTACGCGCCGGTCCAACGGCGACCGGGGCCGATACGGCGGAAACCGGGCTGCCCCCGTCCGGGCGCCGTCAGGTCAGCTGCCGTCGCACCAGCTCGTGCAGCCGGCCGCCGGTGTCCGCGAGCAGCCGGTCGGGCGGGCCCTGCTCGGCGACCCTGCCGTTCTCCATCACGATCACGCGGTCGGCGTCCAGCACCGTGGACAGGCGGTGCGCGATCACGATCCGGGTGGCGTCGAGCGCCTTGGTCGACTCGATCACCGTGCGCTGCGTCCCGTTGTCCAGGGCACTGGTCGCCTCGTCGAAGAAGAGGATCCGCGGCCGGCGGATCAGCGCCTGCGCGATCATCAGCCGCTGCCGCTGGCCCCCGGAGACCGCCCCGCTGCCCGAGACGATGGTGTGCAGGCCCATCGGCATCCGCCTGATGTCCTCCGCGAGCCCGGCCATCTCGGCCGCCGCCATCACCTCCTCGGGCGGGTACGGCTCGGTGCCGCGGATGACGTCCAGGACCGAGCCGGTGAACGGCTGCGCGTGCTGGAGCACCACCCCGCACTGCCGGCGCACGGCCGACCGGTCCAGGGCGGCCAGGTCCTGCCCGTCGTACAGGACGCTGCCCGACAGCGGCCGGTCGAAGCCGATCAGCAGCCTCAGCAGGGTCGACTTGCCGCAGCCGCTGGGACCGACGACCGCCACGAACTCGCCCGGCCGGACCTCGAAGGACACGTCGTCCAGGACCAGCGGGCCGTCGTCGGTGTACCGGAACGACAGCCGCCGCGCCTCGATCGCCCCGGACAGCGGCCCGGGCCGGGTGCTCGCCGTGCGCACCTCGGGCGTGGCCTCCAGGACCGGCCTGATCTCCTCGAACAGGGGCAGCGCGGCCACCACCGACACGAACGCGCCGGTCAGCTGGGTGACCGAGGTCAGCAGCATCGTCACCGAGGCGTTGAAGGTGAGGAAGTCGGAGGCCGGCATGGAACCGCGCGCCGGACCGGCCAGCAGCATGAACATCAGCAGCGTGCACAGCGGCAGGTAGACCGCGCCCAGCACCGCGTTCAGGTTCTTGACGTGCCCCGCCCGCTGCTGGAGCCCACGGCTGCGCGCGAACCGCTCCGCCCAGGCCGCGTACGCGTAGTTCTCCGCCGCCGCCACCCGTAGCTTGGGCAGCCCGCGCAGGGTCTGGAACGCCTGGTTGTTCAGCTTGTTGGTGAGCTGGACCAGCCGCCGCTGCCAGCGCACCTGCCACAGCCCGAGCCCCAGGAAGACGGCGGCGACGACCACCAGCATGCCGATCGCCGCGAGCGCCATCGGCACGCTGTACCACAGCAGCAGCCCCACGTTCACCGCGCCGACGGTGACCGACTGGGCCACCGTCGGACCGACGCCCGCCAGCAGTCTGCGGATCGCGCTGACGCCCATGGCCGCGCTCGCCAGCTCGCCGGTGGAGCGCCCGGTGAAGAACGCCGTCGGAAGGCGCAGCAGCCTGTCCCACACGGCGGGCTGGAGGGTCGCCTCGATCCTCCCCTCCAGCCGCAGGATGGTGAGGTTCTGCAGCAGCATGAAGGCCGCCGCGACGACGCCGCTGAGCATCACCGCGAGGCACGCCTGCACGATCGCTCCCGTCTGGGCCCTCGGCACGAACTCGCCGAGCACCCTGCCGGTCGCGACCGGCACCAGCGCGCCGAGAGCCACCGTCACCAGCCCGCCGAGCAGCAGGCCGGCCAGGTCACCGCGCGTGCCCCGGAGACAGAACCGGAGCAGTCCCAGCGGACCGAGCCGGCGTTCGGGCAGCGGCCGGTAGAACATCACCGCGCGCGGCTCGAACTCCTCGGCGTTCGCCTTCCCGACCGGTGTCCCGCGGCCGGTCGCCGGATGGACGGCCACATAGCCGCCGCGCCGCCACAGCAGCGCCACCGGCGCCCCCGACAGGGCACGGTGACCGACCAGCGGGCCGATGTCGTCCCGCCACCAGCGCCCGTCCAGCCGCACGGTCCGGGTGCGTACGCGCGAGGCGACGGCCACCCGCTCCACGGGATCGAGCCGGTCGCTCTCCACGCCGTTCCGCGCCGGCTCGGCGAGCGTGATCCCCGCGGCGCGGGCGACCAGCTCGCAGGCCGCGTACGTGGCGTCGGCGTCGGCGGCCGTGGCGCGTCGTCCCGACCGCTTGCCGATGGAGGCCAGCAGCGTCCGGTCGGCCCGGGCGCGCACCGCCTCCCCGGCCTTGAGGCCGGCCGCCGTACGCGTCTCGTGGGTGCGCTCCAGCTGTTCGATCCAGCGGTCCAGCGTGGTCAGCAGCCGGTGCTGCTGGCCGACCAGGCTCTGCCACAGCGCCGGGTCCATCAGCAGGTCGGCGGCCGCCTCGTCGCCGTACAGCGCCCCGTACCGCACGCTGCCGGGCGGGACCTGCATCCAGAACACGTCGTCGTCCTCCGCCGAGCCCGCGTACGCCCGCACGGGGGGACTCCCGGGCGTCGCCGCCCGATCGGAGGCCATCGGCGCCTGGAAGAGGACGGACAGACCGCGCCCGACGCCCAGGGCGAGGGCGTACTCCAGCGGGCTCGTCGCCGGCGGCTCGTACCGCGCGTGGCCGTACTCGTCGTACGGCCACGTCTCGGTGCTCGCCGGCCGGTACAGCTCGCGCAGGCCGATGCGGTGCACCACGCAGTCCCGCAGCGGGCGGGCGACCAGGGTGTGCCGCGGTCCGGACACCGGCCCGAGCAGCACCGAGCCCGCCTCCAGGCGGCCCAGGTGGTGCCAGTGCCCCTGCTCCCGGGCGTCGACCGCGAACAGGTCCACCGCGCCGGACGCCACCAGCCACAGCACCTGCGGCCCCTCCAGGTCGAGGCGGCCGAACCCGGCGCAGTCGACGCGGGTGCCCAGCGAGCCGAGCGCCCCCAGGACGAGGTCGCCCTGCCCTTCGTGCACGGTCGTCATCTCACCGCTCCCTGACCAGCGCCGCGTAGGCGCCGCCGTACGCGACCAGCTCCTCGTGCCGCCCGCGCTCCACGACCGTGCCGTGCGCCAGGACGACGATCTCGTCGCTGTCGCGCACGGTGCTCAGCCGGTGCGCGATCACCACGCAGGCACAGCCCCGCCGGCGCAGGTTGTCCATCACCACCAGCTCGGTCTCCGCGTCCAGCGCGCTGGTCACCTCGTCCAGGACCAGGATGCTGGGCCCGCGCACCAGCGCCCGCGCGATCTCCAGGCGCTGGCGCTGCCCGCCGGAGAAGTTCCGGCCGTCCTGCTCGACCCTGCTGTGGATGCCGCCCGGACGGCGCATCACGACGTCGTACAGCGCGGCGTCCCGCAGCGCGTCCACCACCGCGTCGTCCGGGACCGAGGGGTCCCACAGCGCCACGTTGTCGCGCACGGAGCCCTCGAACAGGAACACGTCCTGGTCGACGAAGGAGACGGAGGACGCCAGCGTCCCGCGCGGGATGTCCTCCAGGCGCTGCCCGTCGATCCGGATCACGCCGTCCCACGGGGCGTACAGGCCCGAGATCAGCCGGGACACCGTGGACTTGCCGCTGCCCGAGCCGCCCACCAGGGCGACCTGCTGCCCGGGCCCGACGGTCAGGTCGAAGCCGGTGAGGAGGGGCTTGTCGAGGGGGTTGTAGCCGAAGGAGACGTTCTGCAGCTCGACGTGGCCGTGCAGCCGGCGCGTGGAGTCGACGCCGACGGGGCGGTCGTGGAGGGGGTCCGCCCGGAAGTTCTCCACGTCCTTGAGACGGGCCACGTCGGCCGCGAAGTCCTGGATGCGGCCCGCCACGCCGTTCAGCCGGGTCAGCGGGGCCGTGAAGCGGACGACCAGCGCCTGGAAGGCGACCAGCAGGCCCACCGAGACGTGGCCCTCGACCGCGCGCAGGCCGCCGATCCACAGGATCAGCGCGCTGTTGAGCGTGGCGAGCGTCGGCGCGACCACACCGAGCCAGGCGCTCGGCACCCCGAGTCGCTGCTGCTCCTCCAGGGTGGTGGCGTGCTGCCCCGCCCACGTGCGGAAGTAGCCGTCCTCACCGCCGGTCGCCTTCAGCGTCTCGATCAGCTGCAGGCCGGTGTACGCGGTGTTGGTCAGCCGCGCCGTGTCCGCCCGCAGCTTCGCCGTACGCGTCGCGCGCAGCCGGATCACGATCCGCATGGCGAGGATGTTGAGCAGCGCCACGCCGATGCCGACGAAGGTGAGCTGGGGGTCGTACGTGTACAGCAGCACGGCGTACAGGACCACCACGATCGCGTCGACGCCCGCGGCGGCGAGGTCACGGGCCAGCGTCTCGGCGACGGCGTCGTTGGACTGCAGCCGCTGCACCAGGTCGGCCGGGCTGCGCTGGGAGAAGAACGTCACCGGCAGCCGCAGCAGATGCCGCAGGAAACGGGCGCTGGAGAGGGTCGAGGAGATGATGCGGCCGTGCAGCAGGTTCGCCTGTTGCAGCCAGGTCAGCACCACCGTGAGCAGCACGCAGGCCGCCATCGACGCGAACAGCACGCCCAGCAGCGAGGTCTGCCCGCCGATCAGGAACATGTCGATGTAGGTGCGGCTGAGCGCGGGCACCGCCGCGCCCACCGCCACCAGCAGCAGGCTCGCCAGCACGGCGGCCGGCAGCGTGCCCGCGGTGCCGCGCAGCCGGGCCGGCATCGCACCGAGCACGCCGGGCCTGCGGCCGCCCCGGGTGAAGTCCTCGCCGGGCTCCATGGTCAGCACGACCCCGGTGAAGGAGCCGTCGAACTCCTCCAGGGGCACGAAGCGGCGGCCCTTGCCGGGGTCGTTGACGAACACCCCGCGGCGGCCGAAGCGGCGTCCCATGCCGTCGTAGACGACGTAGTGGTTGAACTCCCAGAACAGGATGGCCGGTGCCGTCACCTCGGCGAGGGCGGCCAGGTCCATCTGCATGCCCTTGGCGGTGAGGCCGTGACCGCGTGCCGCCTTCAGCAGGTTGCCGGCGCGTGAGCCGTCGCGGGAGACGCCGCAGTCGATGCGCAGTTCCTCCAGCGGGACGTGCCGGCCGTAGTGGGCGAGCACCATCGCGAGACAGGCGGCGCCGCACTCCACGGCCTCCATCTGGAGCACGGTGGGCGTGCGGACCGTCCTCGTCCTGCTGTGCGGTGCCCTGCGCCCGGACGGCGCGGCCCGGCGTCCGCCCCGGGCCTTCCGTGCGGTGCTCACGGCAGCAGCCAGTCGACGGGACGCTGGTCGGCCAGTCGGATCGAGCCCGTGGCCAGGGTCATGGAGGTCAGTTCGAACGGCGGTCCGTCCGCCGACGACCACTCGTAGCCGCTCTTCGTGGAGGTGGAGGTGTCCAGCCGTACCGTCACGGCCACCGGCCTGCCCTCCTTGGTGAACTGCTCGCCGAGCTGGCTGTCGCCGAGGAACGCGGCGATCGTCTGCGCCGACTGGGCCGAGCGGCCCACCGACCGGACCTTCCCGTGCAGGACGCCGTACTGCTGGGCCGGAACCGACTGGACGGTCAGGTCGACGGAGGCGTGGGCGGGGATGGCGGCGGCCTTCTCGGCGGGGACGTAGACGGTGGCGTAGAGCGGATCGCCGGAGTGGGCGACCTTCTCCACGGAGGCGACGTCGGCGCCGGTCCGGATGATCCGGCCGACGGTGGCGGCGAGCGCGGTGACCCGGCCGGCGTCGACCGTGCGGATCACGGTCTCGCCGTCGGCGGTGCGGACCTTGAGCAGGGGGGAGCCGGCGGGCAGTCGTTCGCCCTGGCGCGCGAGGACGGCGGTGACCTGGCCGGAGACCGGGCTCTGCAGGAGGTAACTGCCCTGCCCGTGGGTGAGGACGGCGGGCGCGCCGACCGTGGAGGTCACCGAGCCGCTCACCGCCCACACGGACGCGGCGGCCATCGCGACCACGGTCACGGACAGCACCAGCCAGCCCTGAGGGCGGGCGAAGCGCACCGGGAGGTCCAGCTCCTGCGGTGACTGGAGTTTGGTGAGGGCCTGTTGGCGGAACTGCACGTCGGACGTATCCCAGGGATTCCGAAAGAAGCGGGAGAAGAACGGAGGAGAACGGAGGAGACCGGAGAGGACCGGAGAGGACTGGAGAGGACCGGAGAGGACCGGCGGGGAAAGGCCGGAGAGTCCCGGAGCCGGGGAGGCTCCGGGACTCTCCGGCGCGGAGGACGCGATCAGAGACCGGCGACCAGGCCGGTGACCGGGGCCGTGTTCAGGCCGGTGACGCCCTCGACGGTGCCGACGGCCGTGTTGAGCAGGCCCGAGACCGGGGCGACGCCGTCCACCAGGCCGGTGACGGTGCCGACGGCGTTCACGGACAGGCCGCCGGAGACGTTGTCGAGCTCGGCGTCGGAGATCTCGACGGTCTCGACCTGGGGGGTGGAGTTCATGATGGAACTTCCCTTCGTATAGCAATTTCACAAGGGGGGAGCGGCCCCCTCTGGGGACAGAAGACGGCCGCGACCGCGGGCGCCGGGCGCCCTTCTCCGGACCCCTCCGCGGCCCCCGCGGTGCGATGGATCAAAGCACGCGACCGGTCCGTGCTTCCACCCAATCACCCCTCCCACCAGGGAACTTGCAAAGCAGACGCACTCAACCGTGCAGGTGCGCGCACGCCTTCGCGGCGACTTCTTCACATGGGCCGTCACATCGGCGCGTACGCCCCCTTGCCCGCACGGCGGTGCGTCCGGCACTCGCGTCCCGCGCGCGGGCGGGACGCCCCGGTCTTGTGCAGATCCCCAAGAGGGGTGACCACGTTGGGTATGCGATGTGCAGATTCGCCGAAGCGTGGGTTCCGCTCCGCCCTCGCGACAGAACGTGTCCGGCCGAGTGCGGACGGTGCCGGGCGGAGCCATCGGTGCGGCCGGCCCGGCCCCTGGGCTCACGCGCCGGTGTTTGGCCCCGTCACGCCCGGGGGACCCGGTCCGTCACGGCACCGGACACAGAAGGAGGCTGATGCCCGTGACCACGGACGTCGGTGAGAAACCCGTTGTCCACCGCCTGGAGACGGGCTGGTCGAAGGCCCGCCGACTGCGGGGCAGGGACGGGATGCGTATGCGTACCTGGATACCGGCCGTCGAGGACGGCGACGCGGCACGCTCACCGCAGCCGGCCCAGGAGTCGAACATCGTCCGGGGCGAGGACTGACCGCACCCCGGGGGTGGTGACGACCGCCCGGCGCGCCGGCCAGGGTGCCGGCGCGGTGCGCGTCCGGGGCGGACGAGGACCAGCAGGGGAACGCCGGTAACGTCGGCGGTGCCCCCTCCCTCCGTCCGACCGCAGCAAGGCAAAGAACCGTCCATGAACATCCTGGTCACCGGCGCCGCCGGATTCATCGGCTCCCACTACGTCCGGGCATTGCTCGCCCCCGGGACGCCCGAGCCTCCGCACGTCACGGTGCTGGACAGCCTCACCTACGCCGGCACCCCGGACAACCTCGAACTCGGCCACCCCCGGCTGGAGTTCGTGCACGGCGACATCCGCGACGCCGGACTGGTCGACAAGCTGATGGCCGGGACCGACCAGGTGGTGCACTTCGCCGCCGAGTCCCACGTGGACCGCTCGATCCACGCCGCCTCCGACTTCGTCCTCACCAACGTCGTCGGCACCCAGATCCTGCTGGACGCGGCCCTGAACCACGGCGTGGGGCCCTTCGTGCACGTCTCCACCGACGAGGTCTACGGCTCCGTCGAGTCCGGCTCGGCGACCGAGGAGCACCCGCTGCGGCCGAGTTCCCCGTACTCCGCCTCGAAGGCGTCGGGCGACCTGCTGGCCCTCGCGTACCACCGCACCCACGGCCTGGACGTACGGGTGACCCGGTGTTCCAACAACTACGGCCCGCACCAGTTCCCCGAGAAGCTCGTGCCGCTGTTCGTCACCCACCTCCTCGACGGCCGGCGGGTCCCGCTGTACGGGGACGGACGCAACGTCCGCGACTGGCTGCACGTCGACGACCACTGCCGGGGCGTCGACCTCGTGCGGACCCGCGGCCGGGCCGGCGAGGTCTACAACATCGGCGGCGGCACCGAACTGAGCAACCGCGAGCTCACCGGCCTCCTTCTCGAGGCCTGCGGCGCCGGCTGGGACCGGGTCGTGCACGTCGAGGACCGCAAGGGACACGACCTGCGCTACTCGGTCGACTGGAGCAAGGCCCGCGACGAACTGGGCTACCGCCCCCGCCACGACTTCACGGCCGGGCTGGCCGGGACCGTTGCCTGGTACCGGGACAACCGGGCCTGGTGGGAGCCGCTGAAGCGGCGCGCCGCCACGGAGGGATGAGCCCCGCGGCCCGAGTGCCCGGACGATCCTCCGCCACTAGCCTGGACCCCGTGCGCCTGCTGCTCATGTCCGACACCCACCTGCCGAAGCGGGCGAAGGAACTGCCCGCCCGGCTGCTGGCGGAGATCCCGCGCGCCGACGTCGTCGTGCACGCGGGGGACTGGGTCGACACGGCCACCCTCGACCTCCTGGAGAGCCGCAGCCGCAGACTCGTCGGCGTGTACGGCAACAACGACGGACCCGGCCTGCGCGCCCGGCTGCCCGAGGTGGCGTACGCCGACCTCGGCGGCCTGCGCTTCGGCGTCGTCCACGAGACGGGCGCCGCCCGGGGGCGCGAGACACGCTGCGCCGCACGCTTCCCCGACCTCGACGTCCTGGTCTTCGGGCACAGCCACATCCCCTGGGACACCACCGCCGACACCGGCCTGCGCCTGCTCAACCCGGGTTCGCCGACGGACCGGCGCCGTCAGCCCTACTGCACCTACATGACGGCCACGGTCGCCGACGGCCGCCTCGGGGACGTCCGGCTGCACCGGCTGCCGCGGCGGTAGGCGACCACGGGGTCCGGGACGGAAGAAGGACGGGCAGCGCCCGCGAGGACGCCGCCCGGCGCGGACCGGGCCGCTCCATGTCGGAGGAAGCGGCCCGGGCGCTTCTGGAGTGCGCTGTCACGGACCTCCTTCCGAGGGGAGTAGGAGCGAGGACATGCATGCCTCATCCGATACCGGGCGGCTACCCCACCCGGGCCGGCTCACACACACGAACACCGGACGACATGTCCGCCGTGGGCCGGGCGGCCCGTCGGCCGGCCACGCACGCGCCAGGACCAGCGCGCCCGCGCGGGGACCGGCGTGCGCCGCACGGGACCGCGCCCGCCGTGGAGTGCCCGCCCGGCTCCGGCCGGTCCTCATCCCCGCCCGGACGCGCCCGGCGCCCGCGTCACCCGCCGATGGCCAGGAACTGGGTCGCCGCCAGCTCCGCGTACAGCGGATCGGCGCTCACCAGCTCCCGGTGCGTGCCGACCGCGCGGACGCGCCCCGCGTCCATCACCACGATCCGGTCGGCCATCGTCACCGTGGACAAGCGGTGGGCGACGACCAGCACCGTGGTCGTGCGGGCCACGTCGGCCACGGTGTCGCGCAGCGCCGCCTCGTTGACCGCGTCCAGCTGCGAGGTGGCCTCGTCGAGCAGCAGCAGCCGCGGGCGGCGCAGCAGGGCCCGGGCGATGGCGACCCGCTGCCGCTCGCCGCCGGACAGCTTGGTGCCGCGGTGCCCGACCAGGGTGTCCACACCGTCCGGCAGCCGGGCGACCAGGCCGTCGAGGCGGGTGGTCTTCAGCACGCGGGTGAGGGTGCCGTCGTCCGCCTCCGCGTTGCCCAGCAGCAGGTTGTCCCGCAGCGAGCCGGACAGCACCGGGGCGTCCTGCTCCACGTAGCCGATCGCGGCCCGCAGCGAGGCCAGGTCCCAGTCCGCCAGGCTCCTGCCGTCCAGCGTGATCTCCCCGGAGACGGGGTCGTAGAACCGCTCGACGAGGGAGAAGACGGTGGTCTTGCCCGCGCCGGAGGGGCCGACGAACGCGGTCATGCCCCGGGCCGGCACGTCGAAGGTCACCCCGTGGTGGATGTACGGCAGGTCGTCGGCGTAGCGGAAGCGGACGTCCTGGAAGGCGACGGCCGCCGGCTGCGCGCCGGGGGACGGCAGCGGGGCCGGCCGGACCGGCGGCTCCGCGGGCAGGCGCAGGGCGTCCTGTATGCGGGCGAGCGCCGCCTTGCCCGTCTGGTACTGCGTGACCGCGCCGACGACCTGCTGTATCGGGGACATCAGGTAGAAGACGAAGAGCAGGAACGCGACCAGCGTGCCGACGTCGATCGCCCCCGTGGCCACCCGTGCCCCGCCCACCGCGAGCACCGTGATGAAGGCGATCTGCATGGCCAGCCCGGCCGTGTTGCCCGCGGCGGCCGACCACTTGGCGGCCCGCACGCTCTGCCGCCACGACTCCTCGGCGGCCTCGTGCAGCGCCCGTTCCTCCCGGGGCTCGGCGCCGGACGCCTTCACCGTGCGCAGCGCGCCGAGGATCCGCTCCAGCGCGGCACCCATCACGCCCACCGCGTCCTGCGCCTGCCGGCTCGCCCGGTTGATGCGCGGCACGATCAGACCCAGGACCGTCCCCGCCCCGAGGACGACCGCCAGCGTGACCCCGAGGAGCACCGGGTCGACCAGGCCCATCATCACCAGGGTCGCCACCAGCGTCAGCCCGCCGGTGCCGAGGCCGACCAGGGAGTCCGTGGTGACCTCCCGCAACAGGGTCGTGTCGGAGGTGATCCGGGCCATCAGGTCACCGGGCTCGGTGCGGTCCACGGCCGCGACGCGGAGCCGCAGCAGGTACGACGACAGGGAGCGCCGGGCTCCGAGGACCACCGACTCGGCGGTGCGCCGCAGTACGTAGGAACCCAGCGCGCCGAGCGCCGCGTTGGCCACCACCAGCCCCGACATCGCCAGCAGCGCGCCGGTGATCGCCCGGTCGTGCGCCAGGTCGTCGATCAGCTCCCGCGCCACCAGTGGCAGCAGCAGCCCGGTGGCTCCCGTGACCAGCGAGAGCGCCGCGCCGGCGAACAGGGCCTTGCGGTGCGGCCGCACGTAGGACAGGAGCAGCCGCCAGGCGGGTGGTCCGGTCTCCGGTTCTGCGGTGCTCACGATGCTCCTTCGTCAGGCGGACAGGGGACTCAGGCTACGTCGGCGCCGCGCGGCGGGGCCCGGGGATGTGCGGGCAAAGCCCCCGGCACGCCCCTCGAACCGCCCTGTCACCTGCCCTTCTCCGATCAGTTGCGCGTAGGGTCGGGGGGAACGCTGAACGGCCGAAGAAGGGGTCAGGACCAATGGCGCAGGAAGTACGCGGCGTGATCGCACCGGGCAAGGACGAGCCGGTGCGGATCGAGACGATCGTCGTGCCGGATCCCGGCCCGGGCGAGGCCGTGGTCAAGGTCCAGGCCTGCGGGGTGTGCCACACCGACCTGCACTACAAGCAGGGCGGTGTCAGCGACGACTTCCCCTTCCTGCTCGGCCACGAGGCCGCGGGCGTGGTGGAGTCGGTCGGCGCGGGCGTCACCGACGTCGCCCCCGGCGACTTCGTCATCCTCAACTGGCGCGCGGTGTGCGGCACGTGCCGGGCCTGTCTGCGCGGGCGGCCCTGGTACTGCTTCGACACCCACAACGCCGAGCAGAAGATGACGCTCGCCTCGACCGGCCAGGAGCTCTCACCGGCCCTCGGTATCGGCGCCTTCGCCGAGAAGACGCTGGTCGCCGCCGGGCAGTGCACCAAGGTCGACCCGGCCGTCTCCGCGCAGGTGGCCGGCCTGCTGGGCTGCGGGGTGATGGCCGGCATCGGGGCCGCGATCAACACCGGGAACGTCGGCCGCGGTGACACGGTCGCCGTCATCGGCTGCGGTGGCGTCGGTGACGCCGCGATCGCCGGCTCCCACCTGGCCGGGGCGTCGAAGGTCATCGCCGTGGACATCGACGACCGCAAGCTGGAGACCGCCCGGGGCATGGGCGCCACCCACACCGTCAACTCCCGCGAGACCGACCCCGTCGAGGCGATCCGCGAACTGACCGGCGGCTTCGGCGCCGACGTCGTCATCGAGGCGGTCGGCCGCCCGGAGACGTACCGGCAGGCCTTCTACGCCCGTGACCTGGCCGGCACCGTCGTCCTCGTCGGCGTCCCCACGCCCGAGATGAAGCTGGAACTCCCCCTGCTGGACGTCTTCGCGCGCGGCGGGTCGCTGAAGTCCTCCTGGTACGGCGACTGCCTGCCCTCCCGCGACTTCCCGATGCTCGTCGACCTCCACCTCCAGGGCCGCCTGGACCTCGGCAAGTTCGTCACGGAGACCATCGGGCTCGACGAGGTGGAGAAGGCCTTCGAGCGGATGCACGCCGGCGACGTGCTGCGTTCGGTGGTGGTGCTGTGATGACCGCCCGCATCGAACGCCTCGTCACCTCCGGCCAGTTCAGCCTCGACGGCGGCACCTGGGACGTCGACAACAACGTCTGGCTCGTCGGCGACGACCACGAGGTGGTCGTCATCGACGCCGCCCACGACGCCGACGCCATCGCCGAGGCGGTCGGGGACCGCAGGCTCACGGCCATCGTGTGCACCCACGCCCACAACGACCACGTGAACGCCGCTCCGGCCCTCGCCGAGCGCACCGGCGCCACCATCTGGCTGCACCGCGACGACCTGCCGCTGTGGCAGCAGACCCATCCCGACCGGGAGCCGGACGCCTGGCTGAGCGACGCCCTTGTCATCGAGGCCGCCGGCGCGGACCTGACGGTCCTGCACACCCCCGGGCACACCCCCGGCGCGGTCTGCCTGTACGACCCGGGCCTGGGCGCCGTCCTCACCGGCGACACCCTCTTCCAGGGCGGGCCCGGCGCCACCGGCCGCTCCTACTCCCACTTCCCGACCATCATCGACTCGATCCGCGACCGGCTGCTGGTCCTCCCGCCCGAGACGAGGGTGCTCACCGGCCACGGCGACGAGACCACCGTCGGCGCCGAGGCCCCGCACCTGGAGGAGTGGATCAGGCGCGGCCACTGACACCGGCCCGTTCCGGCGGCCGGGAGACCTCGCCTGAAAGAAGACAGAAGATGTCCGGTTTCCCGGGCACTCTCGATCACGGGACCGCTGGTGCGGTCGGTTTGCGCGAGAGGACACGGGAGAACCGGACATGGCACGTTCACTTGAGGGCAAGGTCGCACTGGTCGCCGGAGCGACCCGCGGCGCCGGACGCGGCATCGCCGTCGAACTGGGCGCGGCCGGCGCCACCGTCTACGTCACCGGCCGCAGCACCCGTGCCCGGCGCTCGGAGTACGACCGCCCCGAGACCATCGAGGACACCGCAGGCCTCGTCACCGAGGCCGGCGGTCACGGCATCGCCGTCCCCGCCGACCACCTCGACCCGGCGCAGGTCGCCGCGCTCGTCGACCGGGTCGCCCGGGAACGGGGCCGTCTCGACGTCCTGGTCAACGACATCTGGGGCGGCGAGCACCTCTTCGCGTGGGACAGCCCCGTGTGGGAGCACGACCTCGACAAGGGGCTGCGGCTCCTCCGGCTCGCCGTGGAGACCCACGCCGTCACCAGCCACCACGCCCTGCCGCTGCTGCTGCGCCGCCCCGGCGGACTGGTCGTCGAGGTCACCGACGGCACCGACGACTACAACCGCGAGCACTACCGCACCTCCTTCTTCTACGACCTCGCCAAGGCATCCGTCCTGCGCATGGCCTTCGCCCTGGGCCACGAACTCGGGCCGCGCGGTGCCACCGCCGTCGCGCTGACCCCGGGCTGGCTGCGCTCGGAGATGATGCTCGACCACTTCGGCGTACGCGAGGAGAACTGGCGCGACGCGCTCGACCGCGTCCCGCACTTCGCCATCTCCGAGACGCCCCGCTACGTCGGCCGCGCCGTCGCCGCACTCGCCGCCGACCCGCGGGTGGCGCGCTTCAACGGCCGGTCCCTCTCCAGCGGCGGTCTCGCGCGGGAGTACGGCTTCACCGACGTGGACGGCAGCCGCCCCGACGCCTGGCGCTACATCGTCGAGGTCCAGGACGCGGGCAGGCCGGCCGACGTCACCGGCTACCGCTGACGGACGGCAGCGGCCACCGGGCGGCGTGGCCCGGCGGCAGGGCCAGGTCCTCGCGCACGGCCCCGTAGTAGCCCTCACGGGCGGCGCGCTGCCGCTCCAGCAGGGTCTGCCAGGCGTCCGGGTCGCGCGTCCCGTCCCGCAGGAAGCGTTCCATCTCCATCACGGAGACGACCCAGGCGCGGGCCTTCTCCACCACCTGCTCGCTGCCCAGCATGAGCAGCGCCTCTCCCGCCGGGTCCCGGGCGAGCGTGGCCTCCGCCTGCGCCGGCTCGGCCTCCTGGGGTGTGAGGGGATGCGGGTGCGGGTCGTTGCCGAGGTGGGCGGCGACCCGGTACGTCAGCGTGACGGAGGTCTTGAGCGCCCGGGCGTAGTCGCCGTAGACCGCGAGCCTGCGCTCCTCCCAGCGGGCCGCGGTCTCGCGGCGGAACCGGGCCCGGTCGCTGCGGACCACGGCGAGATACGAACCGAGCGCGCCGATGACGACCCCTATGAGCGCGGGGAGTTGCTGCAAGAACGCGGACATGGGCGCACGCTACCCGCTCGGGTGATCGGGCAGGCGGCCACGGGACCCCGCCGGCCGGCGGCGGCGGGCCGGCCGGCGGGGTGGGGTATGTCACTGTTTCGTCGCGACGCGGCGCGGCGGGCAACCGAGACCCCCGTACGACGGTCTAGCAGACGGGGGAGCGCACCACGGGCGCGGTCCTCCGTCCGTTCCATCCTTCGACGCGAAAGGCTGACAGGCCATGGGGGACGTACGCAGACGGGGAGTCGTCGCACTCGGGATCACCGCGCTGGTGGCACCGCTCACGCTCGCGCTCGGCGCCACGCCGGCGCAGGCGGCGAGCTGCACCACGAAGACGGGTCCGTACCAGAAGAAGGTGGAGAAGTTCCTCGGCCGGACGGCCGACGGCAAGCAGTCCACCGCCGACTGCAAGGCGATCCGCGCCTTCCAGACCAAGCACGGCATCACACCGAACATCGGCTACGCGGGGCCCGTCACCTGGGGTGTGATGGACCTGATGACGAAGCAGAAGGCGGTCGGGAAGAACCCGAACAAGTCGGGCAAGTGCCCGGTGAACAAAGGCCGCATCGCCTGTGTGAACCTGTCCCTCCAGCTGAGCTGGATCCAGGACGGCAAGAAGCTCGTTTTCGGCCCCGTCCCCGTCCGCACGGGCCGCAACGGCTACGAGACCCGTACCGGCCTGAAGAAGGTGTACTGGCGCAACATCGACCATGTCTCGACCATCTACGACGTGCCGATGCCCTACAGCCAGTTCTTCGACGGCGGCCAGGCCTTCCACTCGGTCGGCGTCAGCGTGTGGAGCCCGCCCGGCTCGCACGGCTGCGTCAACATGACGAAGAACGACGCCAAGAAGTACTGGTCGCTGCTGAAGAAGGGCGACGACGTCTACGTGTACGGCCGCAAGCCGGGCACCTGACGGACGCGGGGTGCCCGGCTCACGGGGGAGCGGGTGTGAACGGAGGGGGCCGGAGGGGTGTGTGCGGCAGGACACGGTCGCGGTGAAGAACTTGCCGGAAGCCCTTGACAGATGGGGAGATCGACGTGATCAGTAACACGGTCCGTTATGTCCGTTTGGATCGTGATTACTCACATCGTCTTCACGTCGGGCGCCGTATGCTTCACAGCATGTCCACCACTGTTGAACCCTCCTCCGAGCGATCGGCTGCCGAGGTCAACGAGGAGATCCGGGCCCTGTGGCTCCGGTCGGGCGGGACACTGAGCGTCGAGCAGCGCGAGGAGTACCAGCGGCTCGTCATGGAGTGGGCCGCCGCGGCCCCGGAGTCGGCGCAGGCCGCCTGACCCGGCGCCCGGGACTCCTCGGCGCATCGGAGCCCCGCCCCGGGGCACCCCCACGGAGTGGGTGCCCTTCTCGCACTGGCCTCGGCCCGCCTGCTACGGCGTCGTCGACCCCACTGGCGGCGTGCGCTCCCGGACCGGACCTCGCGGTGTCGCCGCCGCGGGGGCCTCCGGACCTCGAGCGCCCCCTCCCGTACGGGGACCGTCAGGGCCGCGTTCACCGGGCACCGGCGTCCCGGTTCCCGGTCACACCGCGGCCGCCTATCTTGTGCCCCATGACCAGCAGCCCGCACGACCCGCCCGGGGAAGCGAACCCCCTTCTGGCCCTCACCCTCGACCAACTGCGCCGCCGCACGAGCATGAAGTGGCGCACCCACCCCGCGGACGTACTGCCGCTGTGGGTGGCCGAGATGGACGTGCCGCTCGCCGAGCCCGTCGTGCGCGCCGTCGCGGATGCCATGGAACTCGGCGACACCGGCTACCCCGCCGGCACCGCGTACGCCGAGGCCCTGGCCGACTTCGCAGGCCGGCGGTGGGGATGGGACGGCCTGGCCGTCGAGCGCACCGCGATCGTGCCCGACGTGATGCTGGGCGTCGTCGAGATGCTCAAGCTGGTCACCGGGCCCGGTGACCCGGTGATCGTGAACCCGCCGGTGTACCCGCCGTTCCACCAGTTCGTGACGCATCTGGACCGGCGCGTCGTGGAGGCGCCGCTCGGCGCCGACCTGCGACTCGACCCCGGGGTGCTGGAGGAAGCGTTCCGGCGGGCCGTGGCCGACGGCGGGCGGGCCGCCTACCTGCTGTGCAGCCCGCACAATCCCACCGGTACGGTGCACACCGCCGCCGAGCTGGCCGCCGTGGCCGCGCTCGCCGAGCGGTACGGGGTCCGGGTCGTCGCGGACGAGATCCACGCGCCGGTCGTCGGCGGGGGCGCGCGGTTCGTGCCGTACTTGAGCGTGCCGGGTGCCGAGTGCGGCCTCGCCCTCATGTCGGCCTCCAAGGGCTGGAACCTGGCCGGGCTCAAGGCGGCGCTCGCCCTCGCCGGCCCCGGCGCCGCCGCCGACCTGGCGCGGATGCCCGAGGAGGTCGGCCACGGCCCGAGTCACGTCGGCGTGCTCGCCCACACCGCGGCCCTGCGGAACGGCACCGCCTGGCTGGACGCCCTGCTGGCCGGGCTCGACGACAACCGGCGCCTGCTCACCGACCTGCTGGCCGAGCACCTGCCCGGCATCGTCCACCACCCCGGGGAGGCGACCTGTCTCGCCTGGCTCGACTGCCGCGGTCTCGGCCTCGGTGACGACCCGGCGGACGTCTTCCTCCGCCGGGGCCGGGTGGCCCTCAGCTCCGGCATCCCCTTCGGCACCGGCGGGAGGGGGCACGTCCGGCTCAACCTGGCGACCTCGCCCGAGGTCCTGACGGAGGCGGTACGGAGGATGGCGGCGGCAGTGGCGTGAGCCTCCGGACCCGGACTCCGCGTCGTGGAGGACGCGTCACCGGCGCTGCGACGCGTACGGCCGGCTCTCAGGTCCACGCCCGGTACGGCTCGTCGACCAGTTGGAAGACCGGCTCGCCCCGTACCGGGTCCTTGGCCGTGGACAGCCGTACCCGGTCCCCGCTGTGGATGCCGATGAGGGGGCCCATGACCCGGCCGCGCAGCACGAACCCCTCGGCCATCTCGATCAGGGACACGTTGCGCGCGGCGGGGGTGTTGCGGTGCACCACCGTGGAGTGGCGCACCGTACCGGTCCCCTCGCTGCGCTCCGTCCGCAGGTCGCTGCCGCGACACACCGGGCACAGCACCCGGTGGTACATGGCGGTGCCGCACCAGGTGCAGCGCTGGAAGAAGACGGCCTCCGTGTCCGCGGGCGCGAGGTCGAGAACGCCCGTCGCGGCGCCGGCGGCCTGCTGGGCGACGTTTCCTGAGCGGTGGTACACGCTGGTCAACTCCCTGCACTCGGGCCGGAATCCGGCGTGCCCCGGCACGGGGGCACGCGTGTGCGCGGCTCACCGTGCCACCGTGCACGCCCGACAGAATATGGCACTCAGTGTCACTCGTGAAGGCGTCGTGCTGCTGAATTGGCACTCAGTGCAGCCCGGGGAGGGGGTTTGTCGCACCCTGACTCCGCCTAGCATGGCCGTCATGGACGTGTTTCTCGGCCGGCTCGACCCGGACATGTGCGTCGTGACGGCCGCGGCGAACGGGGAACGGGCGGGCTGCCTGGTCGGCTTCTCCTCACAGTGTTCCCTGGAACCGGTGCGGTTCGTCGTGTGGCTGTCCGAGCTCAACCGGACCTTCCGGGTGGCGCGCTCCGCCGAGGTGCTGGCCGTCCATCTGCTCGCCCGGGACCGGCGGGAGACCGCCGAGGTCTTCGGCGGGCAGACCGGCGACCGGGTGGACAAGTTCCAGCAGGTGCGCTGGCGCGAGGGGTACGGCGGGGCGGCCGTGCTGGAGGACGCCGAGGCGTGGTTCGTCGGCCGGGTCGTGTCGCGGGCCGACGGAGGCGACCACGTCGGCTTCGTCCTCGAACCGGTCGAGTGGGGCGGCCGGGACACGTCCGGCGGACCGCTGCTGCGGCTCGCCGACGCCCTGACCATCGAGCCCGGTCACCCCGTGGACTGACCGGTGCTCACGGCCCGGCCGGCGCCCGCACGGTGTCGTCCGGCGTCGCCGTGTCGTCCGGCACGCGGATGTCGAGGACACAGACGTCGTCCCTGCGGTCCTCGTCCTCCAGCATCGTGGACAGCACGGGCTCCAGGAAGCCGAGGGCGTCGTCGTCGTGGTGGTGGGCGGCGGCCTCCGCGAGACGGTCCAGCCCGCGGTCGATGCCCTCGGCGGGCCGCTCGACCAGGCCGTCCGTGTACAGGACGAGACGGTCGCCCGGCTCGAGGAAGCACTCGGCCTCCGTGAAGACCGGCGTGGTGCTCGCCCCCAGGAGCATCCCCCTCGGCCGGTCGAGGTAGCGAGCCGTTCCGGCACGCAGCAGCAAGGGCGGCAGATGACCGGCCTGGGCCCAGACCAGCCGGCGCCGGGCGGGGTCGTAGCGGGCCAGGACCATGCTCGCGGTGCCGTGGGTGTCCCCGGAGTGCAGCAGCAGCGTGTTGAGACGGACGAGCGCGCCGGTCAGCGACGAGCCCGTGATGATCATGCCCTTGGCGGTGAACCGGAGCTGGGCCATGGTGGCGACGGCGTCCACGCCGTGCCCGGCGACGTCGCCGACCACGAACAGGGCGTCACCCTCCGGCAGTTCTATGGCGCTGAACCAGTCGCCACCGACCTGCACCCCCGCCTGCGCGGGCAGATAGGCGACCTCGACGCGCAGCCCGGCCCGCCGTACCGGCCGCCTGGGCAGCGGCAGCAGCGCGTCCTGCAACCGGGCTGCCAGTGTCCGCTCGGCCCGCAGCACGTCGTGCTGTGTGAGCATCGCCCTCTCGCTCTCGACCAGGGCCAGCTCCGCGCGCCGTCGCGCGGTGAGGTCCTGCACGAAGCCGTGCACCTCGACGGGCGCGCCGTCGGCGTCCCGCGTGGCCTCGGCGACCATCCGCAGGTGCCGGACACCGGCCGGCGTCTTGGCCCGGAACGGAACGTCGCACGACCGTCCCTCACCCACCAGGGCCCGCACCGCCCGGTCCAGCGCGGCAGTGTCGTCGGGCAGCGCCAGCGCGGGCATTCCGGTGAGGGGGACCGGGCCGTGCGAGGGATCCCGGCCGAAGATGGCGAAGACCTGTGCCGACCAGGCGGCCTCACTGGTGACCGGGTTCCAGTTGACCCAGCCCAGGTTGCCCAGGCGCTGCAGATCCGCGAGCCGCTGCTCCTGCCGGCCGAGGGGACCGAGTGCACCACCGGCCGGCGCCTCGTCCGGCTCCCGGGCGGAGGCGGGAGCCGGGGCGCTCGGGACCGCGCTGGCGGGCCCGGGGTGGCCGGGGACCCGGAGGGCGGGGCCCGGGGACCCCGGTGCCCCCGGCTCCGGGGCGGGGGTGCCTGCCGTGCCGGGCGCGGGACCGGGAGACGGCTGGGGGCCGGACGCGAGGTCCGGTGTCTTCGGCGGCGCGGCCGGGCAGTCGCGGGAGCCGGTGGTGCCGGAGGCGGAGGACCGTGGGTCGGGGACGCCGTCGTGCGGGGGCGGCACCAGCGAGCGGAGGGTGCGCAGGCACTCCTCCAGCAAGGTGTGCCCCTCCGCCCGCGCGCGCCGCACCAGAGTCTCGTGCGCGGCCTCGGCGGAGCCGCCGGTCAGCGCCATCACCGCGCCCTTGGCCCGCTCCACGACCGCCGTCGCCGGCTCGCGCAACAGGTCCGGCTCGGCCCGCCGCGCGGCGACGACCCGGGCCGACGTGGCCGGGTCGGGCGCGGCACCGGCACCCGCCGGCGTGGCGTGCTCGCTCGTCACGCCAAGAGCATCGCACACCGGGCCGGAATCGAAGACGCCTTGTGGCAGCCGACTTCCTCCGGTGGGCGGGCCCCTGCCGGTCAGCGTCCGGCGCTGCCCCGCGCGACCAGCGCCGCGCTGACCGCCCGCACGCCGGACGCGATGGGCCGCGACCGCGGAACCCCCGCCGGGTACAGCCTGATCGTGTGTTCGATGGCCGGCCCGGGCCGCCCGAGCCGGGGCGGGCCGGCCCGGGCTGTCTGCAGGGCGGTGCGGGTCGTCACCCGGCCCCCTGCCCGCTGGATCCGCGCGTGGAGGGCGAGCGGGACGGGGGGCGGATCAGCGCGGGGCAGCCGGCGGAGCGGGCCGGTACCGGCTCGCGCAGCCACCTGGCGGCCGAGCGCTCCCGGTCGTGGTCGGCACAGCCCACCGGCCGTCCTCGTCAGGGCGCCCTCGACGGATCCCACCGTGTCCGCCCGGGCGGGGACCCCCGGTGCGGAACCGGCGTCCGCGCCCCGCGGGGGATAGCACCGCGCTGTCCGGGAACCCGCCGCTACGGAAGCGACCGACGGTACGGAAGTACCCGACACAACGGACCAGGAGTCACCGTCATGACCGTCCCGGAAGAGAACCGGCCGAAGACCGACACCACCGACGACGTCCTCGAGCAGCGCGAGGAGGACACGCCCCGCCCGCCGGGTGCCACCGGCCGGACCATGCGCGAGGCCCTGGAGGAGGCGCACGTCCGGCCCGACGACTACGACGAGCGCTGACCGGCCGCCGGCCGCGCCGCGCCCCGCGCCACCTCCCGGACGGCCGACCCGTCGCGGCACGGCGACCGGAACCCGTCCCGACGCGCCGCGCCGCACCGGCGGCAGACCCCGGCCGGGCGGCCGACGGTCACCCGTCCGCTTCCACGACGGGCAGCGCCGCCGCGGGTACGACCAGGTCCGCGCGGTCCCGGGTCGCGGCGACCAGGGCGGCGTTGCGCTGGTCGGTGCCGCGGGCCCAGGCGACCGCGTCCCCGGGAGACTTGCCGAACTCCACGTGCCGTGCCACCAGGCGGCGGATCCGCTCCTCCTCGTCCAGCTCGCAGAACCACACCTCGTCGAGCCGGGAGCGCACGCGCGCCCAGGCGCCGGTGTCCAGCAGCAGGTAGTTGCCCTCCGTCACGACCAGCCGCGCCGTCGGCGGCACCGGGACGGCCCCCGCGACGGGCTGCTCCAGCACGCGCTCGAAGCCGGGCGCGTACACGGTCTCACCGCCGTCCCCGTCGCTCCCGTCCTCACGCAGGCGGCGCAACAGGGCCGCGTACCCGGCCGCGTCGAAGGTGTCGGGGGCGCCCTTGCGGTCCCGGCGGCCGAGCCGGTCCAGTTCGGCGTCGGCGAGGTGGAAGCCGTCCATGGGGACGTGCGCGACCCAGGCCTCGCCCGCACCGTTCAGCTTCCGCACCAGCGCCCGCGCGAGCGTCGACTTCCCGGCGCCGGGGCTCCCGGCGACGCCGAGGATCGCGCGCCGTCCGTGCCGGGGGAGGGAACGGGCCCGGGCGAGGAGGTCGTCGAATGTCAGCGCCACACCGCAGAGTGTGTCACCCCGTGTCACCCCACCGGACGTCACCCCACCGGACGTCACCCCGCGGGCCACCCCGAAGGGGAGGCCCGCGCGAGCGACCGGGCACCTTTGTGGCGTGCACCACCCGATGGGACGCGCCCCGCCGGGGAACTGTGTCGGGTATGACGACGCAGCTAGGTCTTCCCGACGACATCCAGGCCTGCCTCTTCGACCTCGATGGGGTCGTCACCAGGACGGCGGTGGTGCACGCCGCCGCCTGGAAGGAGACGTTCGACGCCTTCCTGCGCGAGCGGGACGGCGCGGACTTCCGTCCGTTCACCGACTCCGACTACGACGAGTACGTCGACGGCCGCCCCCGCGCCGACGGCGTCCGCTCCTTCCTCGCCTCCCGCGGCGTCGAACTGCCCGAGGGCGCCCCCGACGACCCGCCGGACGCGCACACGGTCAACGGTGTCGGCAACCGCAAGAACGAGCTGCTCCTCGAGAAGATCCGCACCGACGGCGTGGAGCCGTACGAGGGCACACTGCGCTACATCGACGCGGTCCGCGCCGCGGGCCTCGCCACCGCGATCGTCTCCTCCAGCGCCAACACCCGGGACGTGCTGCGCTCCATCGACGCCGAGCGGCTGTTCGACGTACGGATCGACGGGGTGGTGGCCCGGGAACGGCATCTGCCGGGCAAACCGCACCCGGACACGTTCCTGGCCGCCGCCCGCGACCTCGGCGTCGCACCGTCCCGCGCCGCCGTCTTCGAGGACGCGCTCGCGGGCATGGACGCCGGCCGCTCCGGGCACTTCGGCTACGTGGTCGGCGTCGACCGCGTCGGCCAGACCGAGGCCCTCTACGCCCACGGCGCCGACCGTGTCGTCAAGGACCTCGCCGAACTGGGAGGCCAGGCGTGATCACCAACCGGACGTACGCCGTCGAGCCCTGGTCCGTACGCGAGACCGCCCTCAACCTCGACCTCCTCGCCCAGAGCGAGTCCGTCTTCGCCCTCTCCAACGGCCACGTCGGCTGGCGCGGCAACCTCGACGAGGGCGAACCGCACGGCCTGCCCGGCAGCTACCTCAACGGCGTGCACGAGCTGCACCCGCTGCCGTACGCCGAGGCGGGCTACGGCTACCCCGAGTCCGGACAGACCATCATCAACGTCACCAACGGCAAGCTGCTGCGGCTGCTGGTCGACGACGAGCCGTTCGACCTGCGCTACGGGCGGCTCGTCAAGCACGAACGCACCCTGGACCTGCGGCGCGGCGTGCTGGAGCGGACCTGCGAGTGGACCTCCCCGGCCGGAAAGACGGTCCGGGTGCGCTCCACCCGGCTGGTCTCGCTCACCCAGCGGGCCATCGCCGCCGTGCAGTACGAGGTGGAACCGGTCGACAGCCGCACCCGGGTGGTCATCCAGTCGGAACTGGTCGCCAACGAGAGCCTGCCCGACCCCGACGGGGACCCGCGCGCCGCGAAGGCCCTGCAGTCCCCGCTGGAGCCCGAGGAGCACCTGGCCGGCGGGCCCCGGCTGCGTCTGGTCCACCGGACCCGGCGCAGCGGCCTCAGGGTCGCCGTGGCCGCCGACCACGAGCTCGACGCTCCCGAGCAGACCACCACCAGCAGCGAGAGCGACGCGGACGTGGCCCGGCTGACCATCACCTCCGTGCTGGAGCCGGGACAGCGGCTGAGGGTGCGCAAGACGGTCGCCCACGGCTGGTCGGGCACCCGGTCCCGCCCCGCGATGAGCGACCAGGTCGAGGCCGCGCTCGCCGCCGCCGCGCACAGCGGCTGGGACGGCCTGGAGGCCGAACAGCGCGCCTACCTCGACGACTTCTGGGCCCGGGCGGACGTCGAGGTGCACGGCGACGAGGAGATCCAGCAGGCCGTGCGGTTCGCCCTGTTCCATGTGCTGCAGGCCGGGGCCCGTGCCGAGCAGCGGGCGATTCCGGCCAAGGGACTGACCGGCTCCGGTTACGACGGGCACGTGTTCTGGGACACCGAGATGTTCGTGCTGCCCGTGCTGACCTACACCGAGCCCAGGGCCGTCGCCGAGGCGCTGCGCTGGCGCCGGGACACCCTGCCCGCCGCCCGGGACCGCGCCACCCAGCTGGGCCTGCGCGGCGCCGCGTTCCCGTGGCGGACGATCGACGGCTCGGAGGGCTCCGCGTACTGGCCGGCCGGCACGGCGGCCTTCCACGTGGCCGCCGACATCGCACACGCCGCGGTGCGGTACACGGCGGCGACCGGCGACACCGACTTCGAACGCGACACCGCCCTGGAACTCCTGGTGGAGACGGCCCGGCTGTGGCGCTCCCTCGGCCACCACGACCACCACGGCGTCTTCCACATCGACGGCGTCACCGGCCCGGACGAGTACAGCGCCATCACCGACGACAACGTGTACACCAACCTCATGGCACGGGCCAACCTCCTCGCCGCGGCCGACGTGTGCGAACGCCACCCGGACGACGCGGCCCGGCTCGGCGTCGACGACGAGGAGAGCGCCGCCTGGCGGGACGCCGCCGAGTCCGTGCACATCCCCTACAACGAGGAGATCGGCGTCCACGAGCAGCACTCGGGCTTCACCCGCCACCAGCGCTGGGACTTCGCCGCCACCGCCGCCGACCAGTACCCGCTGCTGCTGCACTTCCCCTACTTCGACCTCTACCGCAAGCAGGTCGTCAAGCAGTCCGACCTCGTGCTGGCGATGTACACCTGCGGCAACTGGTTCGACGCCCACTGCGACGAGGACCAGATCGCCCGCAACTTCGCCTACTACGAGCCGCTGACCGTGCGGGACTCCTCGCTGTCCGCGTGCTGCCAGGCCGTCGTCGCCGCGCAGACCGGCCATCTGCGCCTGGCCTACGACTACGCCGCCGAGGCCGCCCTGATGGACCTGGCGGACCTGGAGCACAACACCCGCGACGGGCTGCACATCGCCTCCCTGGCCGGCACCTGGATGGCGCTGGTCGCCGGGTTCGGCGGCACCCGGCGCTTCGGCGACAGTCTCCGGTTCGCACCGCGCCTGCCCGAGAAGTTCAGCCGGCTCGCCTTCCGGCTCCAGTTCCGCGGCCGGTGCCTGAGCGTGGAGATCGACGCCGACAAGGCGACGTACACCCTGCTCAACGGCTCCCCTCTGACGATTCACCACCACGGGACCGAGGTGGCCGTGAACGGGGACGGTCCCGTCACCCTCGCCATCCCCGCGCCCAAGTGGCGCCCCGCACCCGAACAGCCCCCGCACCGCCGCCCCAACGCCCGCTGACCGGCCCTACGCGGGCGCGTGACGGCGCGACTGGCCGAGATCCGACCTGCACATCCGCGGCACGCGGGTTACTTTGACCATGGTTTCCGGGATTCCGGGCTCCCGCCACGGGACGGCAGGAGGTGAGGTCCGAGCGGCCCCGCGACGAGCGGGGGTGAGGGGTACACGATGGCCGACGGTGCCAACGCCGTCCTCATGGGCGGACGGCGGCGCGAGCCCACGGCGACGTCCGGTGCCCCCAGGCGCCTGCGCGGTGACGCCCTGCTCGCGGCGGTGGCGGCCGTCTTCACCGTGGCCCAGCTGGTCTTCGTCCGCCCCGGTATGGGACTCGGCTGGGACGAGACGGTGTACGTCAGCCAGGTCACCTCCCACCATCCCGCCGCCTTCTTCAGCGCGCCGCGATCCCGCGGTGTCTCCCTGCTGGTGGCGCCCGTGGCGTCCTGGTCGGCCTCCACCGAGCTGCTGCGCGTCTACCTCGCCGTGCTGTCCGGCGCCGGCCTGTATCTCGCCCTGCGCGCCTGGAAGGGCCTGTTCCCGGTCCGGGTCCTGGCCACGGCCGGCGCGTTCTTCGCCTCCCTGTGGGTGACGCTCTTCTACGGTCCGCAGGCCATGCCCAACTACTGGGTCGCGATCGGCGCCCTGGTCTGCGTGGGCTGCTTCCTGCGGTCCTGGCAGGGCCTGTCCGGCCGGGCCGCTCTGTGGGGGGTGGTGGCCGGGGCCGCGCTGATGGCGTGGATGCGGCCGACCGACGCGGTCTGGGTGACGCTGCCCCTGCTGGTCCTCGTCCTCGTGCGCCGCCGCCCGCTGCTGCTGCTCGCCCTCGTGGGCGGCCTCGCGGCCGGGGGAGTGGAGTGGGTGATCGAGGCCTACGGCTGGTACGGCGGCCTCGGGGAGCGGCTGTCCCGGGCCTCCGAGATCCAGGGCGGCCTCGGCTGGAACGTCGCCCTCGACGACCAGATGCGCAGCCTGGGCGGGCGGGCTCTGTGCCGCCCGTGCACCGGATCGATGCCGCACCCGGTGGTCACCCTGTGGTGGGCGGTCCTCCCGGTCGTCGCCGTCCTCGGCGTCGTCGTCGCGGTCCGGGCGGGGCGCGCCACCCGCGCGCTGATCCCGTTCGCCTGTGCCGTGACGGCCGCGGTGCCGTACCTGTTCATGATCGGCTACGCGGCGCCCCGCTTCCTGCAGCCCGCCTACGCCCTGCTGGCCGTCCCGGTCGCCGACGCGCTGTGGCACCTGGTCAGGACGGAGCGCGGCCGGTGGCGGCCGGTGGCCGCGGCGGTCGTCGCGCTCGCCCTGGCCGGGCATCTGACGGTGCAGCTCGCCGTCCTCGTGGGCACGGTGGACCGCAACGTCGCCAGCCGCCAGAACTGGGCCCGCGCCGCCGACGAGCTGCACCGGCTCGGCGTCCGTCCGCCCTGTCTGATCACCGGGCACGAGGCCATCCCGATCGGCTACTACACCGGCTGCTCCTCGGGCGCCACCAGCGGCAACAACGAGAACACCACCGTCGCCGAGATCGTGGACACCGCCCGCCGGATCCCGGTCGCCACCGTCGTCGCACCGGGCGGCACCCCGCCCGGCTACGCCCGGTCCTGGGCCCCGCACCGCGTCGGCGACCTGAGCGTCCGCGTCGCACCCCGGGGGTGAAGATCCCGGTCCGGGAACGGGTTAGAGATCGCGTATCGGGAAACGCGAACCGCACACCGAGACCACCGAGCCGACGCAGCGCGAGAGGGAGGCAGCGATGGGCACGGACCCGATGGCCGACGACGCCTACCAGCCCACCGGAACCAACGAGGAGCAGGAGGACGCCGCGCCCCTCGACCTCCAGGACGCCGTCGACGAGCGGACCTACGACGACACGCTCGACGAGGGGTACTCCCCGCCGGAGAAGCCGCTCGGCGTGACCAAGTACGGCACCACCGCGGCCGAGCAGCACGACGGCGAGACGCTGGACCAGCGGCTGTCCCAGGAGGTGCCCGACGTGTCCGCCCCCGACGGGGACGGCGTGGGCGACGAGCCCGGCGGCGAGGGCGAACCGGTCGACCCCGAGGCGGGCACCGCACGCTCCGGCCGTCTGGTCGCCCCCGACGAGGGCGTACGCACCGACACGACCAAGGAGTCGGTCGCCGACGACGTGGGCATCGACGGCGGAGCCGCGGGCGCCGAGGAGGCCGCGGTGCACGTCGTGGAGGACGAGACGGCGCTGCCGGACGATGACGAGCAGGCACGCCGGGGCGGCGACCGGAGCGGCTGAGGACCCGGCCGGGACCGCCCGGCCGGGACCGCCCGGCCGGGACCCTCGGCCACCGCCCGGGTCCGGTGCCTGCCGCACCGGACCCGGGCGCCGCGTTCTCCGGCGGCCCCTCGGTCAGGGCAGCAGCTTGTCCATGGCCGCGGGTCCCTCCTCCGCCAGTTTGCGCCGGGCCCATTCCAGGTTCTTCGGGGTGACGTCCCGGCCGGTCGCGAGAACGAGGTCCTCCGGAGACACCTCGGTGCCGTTGCGGGTGTGGAGCAGGTCGTCCGGGGTGGCGCGGTCGTCGCCCGCGCGGGCTTCGGACGCCCGGGAGGCGTCGGGCTGTGACGTCGACATGATCAGTGCTCCTCGCATCCGGATCGCTGCTTCGGTGCCGTGCTGTTATCGGTCCCGAATATCCCGATAACACCATTCAATGCGGAAGCGGCCCGCGCATCCGGAAGGCGGCGTGCCGTCAGTGCCGGGTGGCAAGCTGTCCGGCACGGTGATCGGTGGCGCGGGCGGCGGAGGCGGCGTGGGGTTCGAGGGCGAGATCTGGCGGGTGCGCGGCGACGGCGACGCCGGGCAGGACGGGCAGGGCGGGGGCGAGATCGGCGAGATCCTGATCGACGACGCCGATTTCCCCTGGCTGTCGGGCCGGTTCAGCGCCGGTCCGGCCTTCGACGCGGTCCGTGAGCTGTTCGCCCGCGAACTCGCCCTCGCGGAGCGGGACGACGAGGGGCACCGGCAGGAGTGGGAGGCGGTCCTCGCCGAGATCGGGCGGCGCGTGCGGCTGGTCTCTCCCGACGGCCCGGTCGCGGATTTCCTTCTGCACATCGAGGGGGACCGGGCCTGGTTCAGGTGGAGCGACGAACCGGCCGGGAAGGAGCCAAGAGGCGGCTGACCCCGGTCACCGCCGGCCGGTGAGCAGGGCCTCGGCCTCGGCGAGGATCTCGGTGACCCGCAGGCCGAACGCGGCGTCGCACGGGTGGGACCCCCCGCCCCCGGCGGCGGCCAGGAGGGCGTCCGCCGCCCGCAGGAGAGCGGGCACCGGCCCCTCCGCGGTCTCCGGCAGGAGCGTCACCCCGGACCGCCCGCGCAGCTCCACCGCCGCCCCCGCAGCGGCGGGCGGCGCCGTCAGGCTGAGCGTGAGCGTGCTGGACGCGCCACCGGCGTGGTCCAGGACCAGATGGACGGTGTCCCCGGGGCCCGGGGCCGCCGCCGTCACGCGCCGGGCGTCACCGAGGACCGGCAGCAGCACGGACAGGGCGTGCGGCCCCACGTCCCACAGGGCGCCCTTCTCACGGCGCCACGGCGAGTTCGCGAACGGGCTGTCGCCGGTGAACAGCGCGCCGAGCCACTGCGCCCGCGCGGTGAACCAGTCGCCCTGGGCCGCCCGCTCGGTGATCCACGCCTCGGTCTCGGACTGGAACCGGGTGGTGAAGAAGACGACCGAGGCGACGCCCGCCTCCCGCACCGCCTCGACCACCGCCCGCCCCTGCGGCACGGTCGCCGCGAGTGGCTTGTCGAGCAGCAGATGGCACCCGGCGCGCGCCGCCCGCGCCGCCAGCCCGGCCTGCACCGCCGGCGGCAGCGCGACGGCGACCGCCTCCACGTCGGCGAGCAGGGCGTCGACGTCGTCGTAGGCCTGGGTGCCGTGCCGGTCCGCCAGCTCCTTGGCGGCGTCCGGGCGACGTCCCCACACGCCCACGAAGTCCAGGTCGTCGTGCCGACGCAGGGCGGGGGCGTGTGCCATGTCCGCCCAGGGGCCGGTGCCGAGCAGTCCGATGCGCATGCGTCGCCTCTCCACGGCGCCGGCCCCGACACGGGGCCCGCCACCGTTCCTCATACCGCCCGGCGCGGAAGCGCCCGGCCGACGCCGAGCGTGCCACACCGACCGGGTGCCGGCGCAAGACCCGGATCCTCCGGTGACGGAAACGAGACGCCCGCCCCGCGGCAGCCGTCCTGCCCGGCGGGCGGCCCGCCCGTCCGGTGCGCCCGGCCACTGGAACGCCGGTGCGACCCACCGGACCGGGTCCTGGCCCTCGGGGCAGGGTGTTGCCTGCCCACCTCACCGGCCCACCCGTCCCCCAGGGCACCTGCAGAACGACGTCCCGACGGCGTTTCACCCCCGGACGCCGTACGCGGTCCGCCCACGCCGGTTCCGTCGCCCCGGTGGGGTGGCCTCGCTCGGTGCTTTCGGGGTCGGTGCTTTCGGGGTCGGTGGTCCGGGCGTGGGGGCGGTGGTTGATGCGGGGGTTTCGGCGCGCGGTCTACCCGCGGCCGGTTCCGTCGCCCCGGTGGCCGGGGTGGCCTCGCTCGGCCCCTGGGCCTACGGGCCGGGCGTCGGCGCGCTCGGTCGCTCCCGGGGCGCCGTACCGCCTCCGCACGCTGCGGTTGTTTCCGGTGGCGCGTTCCCGCGCTCCACGGCCCAGGGACCTGCGACGGCCCCCGGGCGTCGTACGAGACCGGTGAAATTGCCGATCCCCCCGGCCGCACCGCCCGCCCACAGTGGCACCGCCAGCTCATCGGCGACGCCCGTGCGGTGGATGTCCCGGGACGCGACCCCACGTGTTCCGGGCCGTGTGCGACCGCCGCCCGGACCCCTCGCCACGACAGAGAGGACGACTCCTCGTGGAGCAGAACCCCCACACCCACGCCGCCTCCCGGGCCCCGCGCCCGGCGTTCCGCGGAACGCGGCGGCGGCTCGCCGGCGTCACGGCGGCGGTCGCCGCCGTCGTCGCGCTCAGTACCCTCACCGGCCCGGGAGCGCAGGCCGCCGACAACCCGTACGAGCGCGGCCCGGCGCCCACCGAGTCCAGCATCGAGGCACTGCGCGGCCCGTACTCCGTGGCCGACACCAGCGTCTCCCGGCTGGCGGTCACCGGCTTCGGCGGTGGCACGATCTACTACCCGACCAGCACCAGCGACGGCACGTTCGGCGCCGTCGTGGTCGCGCCCGGCTTCACCGCCTCCCAGTCCTCCATGGCCTGGCTCGGCCCGCGGCTGGCCTCACAGGGCTTCGTGGTGTTCACCATCGACACCATCACCACGATGGACCAGCCCGACTCCCGCGGCCGGCAACTGCTGGCGGCCCTGGACTACCTCACCGAGCGCAGCTCCGTGCGCGGCCGGATCGACAGCGGCCGACTCGGCGTCATGGGCCACTCGATGGGCGGCGGCGGCAGCCTGGAGGCCGCCAAGTCCCGGCCGTCGCTCCAGGCCGCGATCCCCCTCACGCCCTGGAACCTGGACAAGAGCTGGCCCGAGGTCAGCACCCCGACGCTGATCGTGGGAGCCGACGGTGACAGCGTCGCCCCGGTCGCCACGCACGCGGAGCCCTTCTACTCCAGCCTGTCGTCCAGGACGGACCGCGCGTACCTGGAGCTCAACAACGCGACCCACTTCGCGCCGAACTCGTCGAACACGACGATCGCCAAGTACAGCATCTCCTGGCTCAAGCGGTTCATCGACAACGACACCCGCTACGAGCAGTTCCTGTGCCCGCTCCCACGGCCGAGCCTGGCCATCGAGGAGTACCGGGGCAACTGCCCGCACACCTCCTGACAACCCCCACGGCACCATCCGGCGGCGGTCGCGGCACCTCGCGGCCGCCGCCGGCGCGGGCTGTGCGACCGCACGCCCCCGGCCCCCGAGCGCTGGGCAACGGCACAGTGCGTGACCCACCCGTGCGGGCCACAACCGCAGGTGACACGGCCGACGCCGCACCGCGGCCCGGCGGACCGGCGCCTTCCACCTCAGGTTACGCGCGCGTAACCTCCCGGGAATGACCGGAGAGACGACCGTACGTACGGCCGTGCGCATCCACGGCCGAAGCGCGCAACGCCAGGCGGTGCGCACGCTGTTGGACGGCCTGCGCACCCGCGGCGGCCACCTCGTCGTGACCGGTGAACCCGGGCTCGGCCGGACCACCCTCCTCCGGTGGGCCGCCCGCTCCTTCCGGGCCGGTCCCGTACTGCGCCTCAAGCCCGGCCCGGACCGGCACGCCCGGGTCACCGCCGAGGAACTGCCCGCCACCCTGCGGGCGGCGGCCGGCGGAGCACCGCTGCTCGTCTGCGTCGACGACGCCCACCTGTGGGACGCCCCGGCCCGGGCCGCCCTGGGCCGGGCGGCCGAGCGCCTGCACGACGCGGGCCGCGTCGGTCTGCTCCTCTCCGTCGCCGGACACCGCGCCGTCGACCCGGAGTACGCCCACCTCCCCCTGGTCCGCCTGGACCCGCTGACACCGCCGCAGGCCGAGGCCCTGCTCGACGACGTGACCGACGGCGCCGTAGACCCCGCCGTCCGGGAGGAACTGCTGGCCGAGGCGGAGGGGAACCCCGCCCTGCTCCTCGCCCTCGTCCGCCGCCTCTCGCCCGCCGAACTGCGCGGGCGCCGGCCCCTGCCCAGGCCCCTGGCCGACGCCGGGACCCTGGCGGAGGTGGCGGGCGCGGCACTGACCGGCCTCTCCGCGGACGCGCGGGACCTGCTGCTGACGGTGGCGGCGGCCGTACGGGCCTCGGACGGACCGGACGTCGACGCCGGGCTGGTCCTCGACGCCGTACGGCGGCTGCGGCCGTCCGGCGCGCCGGCCCCGCCCCTGGAACCGCCCCCCGCGCCGCTCGCCCTGGCCGACGACCGGCTCCGCTTCCACGGCCCGCTGGTCCGCCGCACGGTCCACGCCACCGCCGCGCCGGACCGCCGCCGCGCCGCGCACCGTGCGCTGGCCGACGTGCTGGAGGGCGACGGCCGGCTGCTCCCGGGGCTGCTGCACCGCTCCTGGTCCCTGACCGGACCGGCGCCGCTGCTCGCCGAGCGGCTGGCGGCGGTGGCGGCCGACGGCACGGTGCCGGCCTCGTACGAGCTGCGCGCGACGGCGTACACGCGCGCCGCCGAGCTGACCACCGACGGCCCGGCCCGGGCGGAGCGGTACACGGCCGCGGCCGAGCAGGCCCTGCTCGCCGGTCGCCCCGACCGGGCGCGTCCGCTGCTCGCCGCGGCCCGCGCCGGCACCGCACCGGCGATCGTCCGGGGGCGGGCCGAACTCGTGCGCGGCCTCACGGAGCTCCGGGACGGCCCCGTCGGTGACGCCCACCAGTCGCTGCTGCTGGCGGCGTCCCTGCTGGCCCCGGACGCCCCCGCCGACGCCGCGACCGCCACCCTGGCCGCCGTCGACGCCGCCTGGGCGGCGGGAGACCTGCCGGCGTGCCTGGCCACGCTCGCCGCCGAACCACCCCACCGGGACGAGACCCCGGCGCACCGGACCACCGGGACCCGGCAGCCCGCGGCGCCCGTGGCCGCCACCGTGCGCGACCACCGCGCCGGCATGCGGGCGCTGCTGGAGGGGCGGCTCGACCGGGCCGTCGTCCCCCTCGGGCAGGTGGTGGAGCGGGCCGGGACCGAGGACCGCCCCGAGGGACTGCTGCGGTCGGCGGCGGCCGCGTTGCTGCTCGGGGACGTGGACTCCGCCCGCCGGGCCGGGGCGCGGGCCCTGGCCGCCGCCCGGCAACTGGGGTCGGACGCGCTGGTGCCGCAGGCACTGGAGTACCTCGCCTACGCCGAACTGCGCGCCGGCCGGCACCCGCAGGCGCGCGCCCACGCGGAGGAGGGGCTGCGCACCGCGCTGCGCGCCGGGCAGCGCAACACCGCGGCCCACCACCAGGCCGTCCTCGCCCTCGCCGCGTCGATCGAGGAGGAACCGGAGGTCGTCGCGCGGCATGTGACGGCCGCGCTGACCACGGCCCGGCGGCACGGACTGGTGCAGGCGGCCACCCTGGCGGAGTGGGCGGCGGCCCGCGCCGACCTCGGCAGGGGGCGCCCGCTGGACGCGGCCGACCGGCTCGGACTCCTGGTACTTCCCGGGCCCGGGCGCGGACACTTCGCGGTGTGGCGGCTCGCCGTGCCGTGCTTCGTGGAGGCCGCGGTCCTCGCCGGACGCCACGAGGACGCCCGGGCGGTCCTCGCCGACTACGCCGGCTGGGCGGCGTTCGGCGCCGATCCGCAGGCCGCCGCGCAACTGGCCCGCTGCCGCGCACTCCTCGCCCCGCCGGAGCGCGCCGACGGCCTCTACCGCCGCGCGCTCGCCCGGCACGACGAGGCGGGCGGCGACTTCGAACGGGCCCGCACCGAGCTGCTGTACGGCAAGTGGCTGCGCCGGCGGCGCAGGCCGCGGGAGGCTCGCGGGCGCCTCGGGGCCGCGCTGGCCGGCTTCGACCGCTGTGGCGCCGGCGTCTGGGCGGAGCAGGCGCGCGGCGAGCTGCGGGCGCTGGGAGCGGCCCCGCACCAGGAGGGCGCCGGAGCGCTGACCCGCCTGACACCGCAGCAGCTGCGCATCGCGCGGCACGTCGCCGAGGGCGCCACCAACCGGGAGGTCGCGCTGACCCTCGCGGTGAGCACCCGCACCGTCGACTACCACCTCCGCAAGGTCTTCGCCGCACTCGGCGTACGGTCCCGGCTGGAGCTGGCCCGCATGGTCGAGCAGGCCGAACAGGGCCGACAGGCCGAAAAGACCGGTGCACAACCCTAGGGACCGACCGGACGGTATGCCATCCTTCGGGGCAGGACGAGTCAGGGGGCGGGTCCGGCGCGGGCGGGACAGCCCGTCGCGGAGGGCGCCCTCGCAAGCCCTGGCCTGGGGAGGACCGCGATGCAGCAAGCCGTACGGTCACGAGCAGCGATCCGTGGCGGGCTGACGCCCGTTCCACGCCCGCGGACACCGAGCGTCACGTCGCTGATCGACGCCGACGCCCTGCGGGTCCTGCACCGGGCCGCCCGCGCCCTGCTCGACGACCTGCCCGGTCTGACCGATCAGCTGGTGGCCCTGCTGCAGGAACAGGAGCCGGCGTACCGCACGGCGGTCGTCCAGGACTCCACCGCCACCTGGAAGGAGGCCCACCGCTCGCTGCGGCACGGCGTGACCTCGCTGCTCGACCCCCGCGGTGCCCGGGACGCGGCCCACCGCTGCTCCTGGCGGATCGGCGCCGCCCGCGCCGAGCAGGGCCTCCCGCTGGACGCCCTGCTGCACGCCTTCCGCCTCGGCGGCTCCCTGGTGTGGCAGCGGCTGGTCGAGGAGACCTCCCGGACCGCACCCGAGGACGTACGCCTCCTCGTGCACGTGGCCGCCGACGTGTGGAACTTCGTCGACGAGCACTGCACCCTCGTGGCGGACGCCTACCGGCAGACCGAGTGGCAGCTGAGCCGCCGACGCGAGAACCGGGTCCGGCTGCTGGCGGCCGGCCTGCTCGACGGCACCAGCCGCATCGCCGACCTGCCCGAGGCCGCCCAGGCGCTGGGCCTGCCGGAGCAGGGCCGGTACGTCGTCGTCGCCGTCACCGGCGGACACCCCGCCCGCCCCGACATCGCCCGCGCCGCCGCCGTACCGTCCGGCACACGGGTCCACTGGCACGCCGGGGCGGAGGTCGACCACGGCATCGTCCTGCTGGGAGCCGACGGCGACGAGCTCGCGCGGCCGCAGGAGGCCGACGGGCCGGGGCCGGGACCGTCCGGCCCGGTGCCCGGCCTGCGGATCGGCGTCGGCAGCCCCGTCGAGGGACTCGCCGCCGTCGGTGTCGCCCGGCGGTCCGCCGACACCGCGCTGGACATCTGTCCCGAGGGCGGCGGCACGGTCAGGCTCGCCGACCACCTCCCCGCCGCGCTGGTCGTCTCCAGCCCCGAACTCGGCCGGGCCCTCGCCGAGAAGGTGCTCGGCCCGCTGCTGCGCCTGGAGCCCCCCGACCGGGAGGTGCTGCTGGACACCCTCACCACATGGCTGGACTGCGACGGCTCGGCGCAACGGGCCGGCGAACGCCTCTACTGCCACCGCAACACGGTCCTCAACCGTCTGCGCCGCTGCGAGCAACTGACCGGCCGCTCCCTGGCCCGCCCGGCCGACGTCGTCGAGATCAGCCTGGCCCTGACGGCCCGGCACGTACTGCGCGAATGACGCGGCAGGCGGCTGGCACCCGGACCCCGGCCGCCCCCGGACCAACCGCCCCGGCCGCCCCCGGCTGCCCCGGCCCCGGACCCCGGCCGCCCCCGGAC
>NZ_JAGMUE010000948.1:0-687 GCF_019049165.1 Streptomyces sp. AC627_RSS907 | reverse complement strand
CCTCCGGGGTGTCCACGGCCGCGCCCGCGCTGCGCAGCATGTCCACGGTCATCCGGATGTGTGGCATGGAGGGCAGCGTGGAGCCGACGTGCCGTACCTCGACGCCCTGGTTGAAACGCGCGCCGGAGAGCAGCAGCGCGCTGACGAACTGCGAGGACGAGGAGGCGTCGATGCGGACCGGGCCGCCGTCGATGCTGCCGTTGCCGTGCACGGTCAGCGGGAGCGCGCCGCGCCCGTCGTCGTCGATGCGGGCGCCGAGGGCGCGCAGCGCGTCGATCACGCCGTGCAGCGGGCGCTCGTGGGAGCGGGCGTCGCCGTCGAAGCGGACCGGCCCGTCGGCGAGCGCGGCGACCGGCGGCAGGAAGCGCATGACCGTACCGGCGTTGCCCACGTCCACGGTGGCCGGGCCGTGCAGCCCCGCGGGGATGACGCGCCACGCCTCGCCGGTGGCGGGGGCGCCGGGCTCGCCGGGGGCGGCGGAGTTCGACGCGATGGTCTCCTCGATGCCGACGCCCATGGCGCGCAGCGCCTCGGCCATCAGCAGGGTGTCGCGGGAGCGCAGCGGGCGGCGCAGCCATCCGGGCTCGGCGGCGAGTGCGGCGAGGACCAGGCCGCGGTTGGTGACGGACTTGGAACCGGGCACGGTGACGGTCGCGTCGACCGCTCCGTGCGCGAGCGGAGCGGGCC
>NZ_JAGMUE010000947.1:0-737 GCF_019049165.1 Streptomyces sp. AC627_RSS907 | reverse complement strand
GAAGGCCCTCAAGCCGGCGCTCGAATCGATGACCCTGCTGGTCGCCGCCGTCATCGTCCACGACAAGGCCACCAGCCGCGTCGTCCTCCTCCAACGCAGCGAGAACGCCAAGTTTGCCCAGGGCATGTGGGACCTCCCCGTCGGCAAGAGCGAGCCCGGCGAGCCGATCACGGAAACGGCCGTGCGCGAGCTGTATGAGGAGACCGGTCTGACCGTGAAGCCGGAGTCCCTGAAGGTCGCCCACATCATCCACGGGGCCTGGGGCGTCGAAGCGCCCAACGGCTTTCTCACCGTTGTCTTCGTCGCCCACGAATGGGCCGGTGACCCCGAAAACCGCGAGCCGCGCAAACACGCCCAGGTCTGCTGGGTCGACGCCAACGCCATCCCCGACAACTTTGTGGACACCACCTCAAGCGCCCTCCACCGCTATCTCACTGGCGGACCCCAAGTATCGCTGGTCGGATGGAAGTAGACGAGCGCTACTTAACTTGATCGAGATGTCGGGTGGCTGATTAAACCAAGTGCTGCCACAGGCACGGCAGTTGGCCTCAGTGGTCCGAGTTGGCACTCCAGCAAGGCATATGCTCGGAGGCAAGACGGGCTGTCCGGCACAGCGATCAACCGTTCAGTGACGCGACCAAGAGGAATCGGGGCCGATGAGTCCGCTGCAGATCTCCATCACTGCTGTCCTCTGCACCTCCGGCATCGCCCGGCACATATGGTCCTCCGCGCCGGAC
>NZ_JAGMUE010000946.1:0-591 GCF_019049165.1 Streptomyces sp. AC627_RSS907 | reverse complement strand
CCAGGTCGACGCCGTTCGGGAGCATCTCCAACTCGTGTGTGCGGAGGTCGAGTTGGGAGAGTTCGGCGCGCTGGACGCGCTCCAGGGAAACGCGTTCCGCGTGCTCGTGAGCTTGTTCCAGCAGCGGCTCGACCAACTGCTCGGCCCGTCCGCCGGCGTGCGCCGCGCCCAGGCCGGCGCGCGCGAGAACCTGGGTGATGCCGGCGCGCTCCCGGGTCGCGGCGATGCCGACGGCCGCCGCGTCCAGCACTGCGGGCCGCACCATGTTGATCACCACGGCTCCGGTCGGCAGGCCCTCGGCGCGCAGCTCGGCGATGCCGTCCATGGTCTCCTGGACCGGCATCTCTTCCAGCAGCGTCACCAAGTGCACCGCCGTCTCGGGCGACTTGAGGACCCGCATCACGGCCTGCGCCTGGTTGTGTATGGGCCCCACCCGGGCCAGGCCCGCGACCTCGTCGTTGACGTTGAGGAACCGGGTGATCCGCCCGGTCGGCGGGGCGTCCATGACGACCGAGTCGTACGCGAAGCGGCCGTCCTTGCCCTTGCGCCGCACGGCCTCGCACGCCTTGCCGGTCAGCAGCACGTCCCGTA
>NZ_JAGMUE010000945.1:0-694 GCF_019049165.1 Streptomyces sp. AC627_RSS907 | reverse complement strand
GCCAACTGGTCGGCCAGCTCCGTCAGGACGGCCGGCGGGCAGGCCACGTCGTCGATGCCGCCCAGCAGGTGGACCGGGGGGCTCACCGGCTCCGGGGTCCAGCCGGCGCCGCCGAGCGCCGCCAGGTCGCGGCGGAGTCCGGGCAGCAGCAGTCGGATCACCAACTCGTCGGGCAGCTCCAGTTCCGGGACGATGCCCCGGGCGCGGGCCGCCGAGAGCAGCGAGTGGTCGTCGAGGCCGGCCAGCGCGTAGCCGGGTGGCCCGGGGCGGGGTGGGGCGGAGAGGACCAACCGCAGGTCGGCGGGCCAGTTCGCCGCGTGCCGCTGGGCCATCCGGTGTGCCACCGCGGCGCCCAGGCTGTGCCCGAGCACGATGCCGGGGCCGGCGAGGTCGGTGGCGAGCAGGTCGGCGTAGAAGTCGGCCAGTTCGTCCAGGTCGGGCGGCGTGCCGTGGGCGTGGGCGGCGGGTGGTTGGGCGGCGACGACCGTCCAGTCCTCGGTGACCTGGCGCACCAGCCGCGTGAACGACCTGGCCGAGCCGCCCGCGTACGGCAGGCACACCAGGCGGTACGGTCCGCCCTCGCGCAGCACCAGCCTGTCGGGTCCGGTCCTCATCGGGTGGCTCCCGTCGGCGTGGGGGTGGGTGTGGGGGTGGCTCCGGAGAGGAGGAGGGCGGTGGCCGCGCCGTCCGGGTC
>NZ_JAGMUE010000944.1:0-694 GCF_019049165.1 Streptomyces sp. AC627_RSS907 | reverse complement strand
CCGGCATGCCCCCGCTCGACATCGACGAGCCGGGCGACGAGTCGCCGGGCGAGTACGAGGGCGGGTACGGGAACTACGAGAACGGCGCCGGCGCCCCGCAGCCGCCGGTCGGCGAGCCGCGCCGGCGCGGCGCGGTGCCGCTGGTGCCGGGCGCCGTCGCCGACTCCAGCCGCGACACCCACACCAGCATGCGGGCCCCGACGTCGGCCGAGCTGGCGGGCGGCGCGCACGGCACGGCCCGCGCCCCGCGCGCCAGCGGCCAACGCCGCGCCGGGTCGGCCCGGCACCGCTCGGAACCGGAGGCGGTGCGCCGCCGCCGGATCAAGCTCGGCGCCGCCGCCGCTGCCGCCCTCATCGCCGCGGGCGTGGGGGGCTACCTCGCGGTCGGCGGCGACGACGGCGGGGACACCGAGTCCCCCGGCGTGCACCAGTCCGAGCGCACTCCGTGACGCCGCGTGCCGCGCGCGTACCCCGGGCGCCCGCCCCGGGGTACGCGTGAGCGGCCCGCCGGGCCCACGGCACCGTCGCCGCAGCCCCCACACCGCTGCCGCCGGCTCATCGTTCCAGCTCAGAGGCGTACGGGCCGGGGTGGGCACGCGGCCGGGCGGGGTGGGGCCGGGTAACCGTTAGGCTGGGGGTGTGGCAGTCGTCGATGTATCCGAAGAGCTGAAGTCCCTCTCCTCCACCATGGGGT
>NZ_JAGMUE010000943.1:0-657 GCF_019049165.1 Streptomyces sp. AC627_RSS907 | reverse complement strand
GTCTTCTTCTCGGGCCTGGCCGTCGCCGTCTCGTCCGCGACGCTCTTCCTGGTGGACGACGTCATCTTCTCCTCGATCGCGGTCGGCGCCATCGTCGTCACCCTGGTCGCCGTCCTCAGCTCGCTGACCGTGCTGCCGGCCCTGCTCGCGGTGCTCGGGGCGCGCGCCGAGCGGCGGGCCGAGCGCAGGGCGGCCCGCGCGGCGGCGGGCGGCAGGCCCGTACGCCAGCGCGCCCCGCGCCGGAGCGGGCCCGGCCGGGCCACCGCGGCCGTGCTGCGCGGCGTCAGCCGGCGGCCCGCCGTGGCGCTGGCCGCCTCCGTCCTCGGGATGCTCGCCGTCGCTGCCCCGGCGCTCGGCCTGAACCTGACCGACATGGGCCGCGAGACGCACTCCCGGGCGATCGGCGCCATGCAGGTCTACGACCGGCAGAACGCCGCCTTCCCCGAACTCAAGGCCATGCACCAGATCGTGGTCCGCGCCGACGCGGAGCGCTCGGCCGAGGTCACCGCGGCCCTGCGCGAGCTGGCCCGCGACGTCAAGGGCGACCCGCGCCTGTCCGGCGACGGCACGCTGAGCACCTCGCGGGACAAGCGGATCAGCATGCTCCAGCTCCAGGTGCCGCACCACGTGAGCACCGACGCCGCCCAGGAGTCGCTC
>NZ_JAGMUE010000942.1:0-647 GCF_019049165.1 Streptomyces sp. AC627_RSS907 | reverse complement strand
GGCCAGGCTGGACGGCTTCGCGGAGCGCGCGGAGCTGGAGGACATCGCGCTCGGCGAGTTCGTCGCGCGCCGGGTGCGGATGGTGGCGCCGGAGGCGCGGATCTCGGTCGTACGGGACGCGTACGTGACCACCGACCCGCGCCGGTTGGAGCGGATCATCGGCAACCTGCTGGCCAACGCCGCCAAGCACGGCAAGCCGCCGTTCGAGGTCACCGTCGAGGGCCGGATGATCCGGGTCCGCGACCACGGGACCGGCTTCCCCGAGGAACTGCTCAAGGAGGGACCGAGCCGCTTCCGTACCGGCGCCAGCGACCGCGCCGGCAAGGGCCACGGCCTCGGCCTGACCATCGCCCAGGGCCAGGCCCGGGTCCTGGGCGCCCGGCTCACCTTCCGCAACGCGGAGCCGACCGCGGAGGGCGCGGAGGGCGCGGTCGCGGTGCTGTGGCTGCCGGACTCCGCGCCGACCAACACGGGCAGCTTCCCGATCATCCACGTACCGGACTGAGCGCGGCTCGGAGCGCCGGTCGGCCGGGTGGCAGGTGTGACAGACGGCGTCCCCGCCCGCGTCGCGTACCGCTCGGCGGCCCGGCGCGCGCACACTGGCAATCCCCGCACGCGAGGAGAGGACACCCACGCCATGCCCCCAG
>NZ_JAGMUE010000941.1:0-885 GCF_019049165.1 Streptomyces sp. AC627_RSS907 | reverse complement strand
CCCTGACCTCGCCCCGCCGCCGGCAGGCGCCGGCGGGCCCGCCCCGGGGCGGGACGGAACGGGGCGGCGCGAGGCGAGGGTGAGACGGCGGGCCGATGGATCAAGATCAGCCAGATGGGCGCGGCTCCAGGGCCATGTCGGATTTCCGCGAGCCCCCAGCCGTGCGCAACCGCGATGCTGAGCGCATGCACTCTGACTTCGACCGGTGCGTGAGAGCCGTCCAGTCCAAGGACGCCCGCTTCGACGGCTGGTTCTTCACCGCCGTCCTCACCACCCGCATCTACTGCCGCCCGAGCTGCCCGGTGGTGCCGCCCAAGGTCGAGAACATGACGTTCTACCCGAGCGCCGCCGCCGCCCAGCAGGCCGGGTTCCGCGCCTGCAAGCGCTGCCGCCCGGACGCCAGCCCCGGCTCCCCGCAGTGGAACGAGCGCGCCGACCTCGTCGCCCGGGCCATGCGGCTGATCGCGGACGGCGTGGTGGACCGCGAGGGCGTCCCCGGCCTCGCCGCCCGGCTCGGCTACAGCACCCGACAGATCGAGCGCCAACTCCTGGCCGAACTCGGCGCGGGCCCGCTCGCGCTGGCCCGCGCGCAGCGCGCGCAGACCGCCCGGCTGCTGATCGAGACCAGCGAGCTGCCGATGGCCGAGGTCGCCTTCGCCGCCGGCTTCGCCAGCATCCGCACGTTCAACGAGACCGTACGGGAGGTCTTCGCCCTCTCCCCGACGGAACTGCGCGGGCGCACCCGCCGCGGCGACCGGCCCACCGCGCCCGGCGTGCTCAGCCTCCGGCTGCCCTTCCGCGCCCCGTTGTGCCCGGACAACCTGTTCGGCCACCTCGCCGCCACCGCCGTGCCCGGCGTGGAGGAGTGGCGCGACGGCGCGTACC
>NZ_JAGMUE010000940.1:0-865 GCF_019049165.1 Streptomyces sp. AC627_RSS907 | reverse complement strand
GGTGCACAGCTCCACGTCGGGGCCGCCGGCGCCGGCCTCGCTCCACCGTCGCGGGCTCATCGGCCGCCTCCACTCGTACCGTTCGCACTGCTCGTGCCGTCGCCGCCGGGCGGCCCGTCCTCGTCCTGGTGCGCGAGCACGCCCAACAGGTCCTCGGCCAGCTCCGGCTTGAGCAGGCCGTGCGCGAGCGCGCGGTCGGCCGTCGTACGCGCCATGGCCAGATAGCCGGGCACCACCTGCGGCGCGCGCCGGCGCAACTCGGCCACGTGCGCCGCGACCGTGCCCGCGTCGCCGCGCGCGACCGGGCCGGTCAGCGCGGCGTCGCCGCTGCGCAGCGCGTTGTCCAACGCGGCGCCGAGCAGCGGGCCGAGCATCCGGCCCGGCGCGGCGACGCCCGCCTCCTGGAGCAGCTCACGGGCCTGGGCGACCAGCGTGACCAGGTGGTTGGCGCCGATGGCCAGCGCCGCGTGGTAGAGCGGGCGGGCCTCCTCTGCGATCCACTCCGCCTCGCCGCCCATCTCGATGACCAGCGCCTCGGCGGCCAGCCGCAGCTCCTCGGGCGCGGTGACGCCGAACGAGCAGCCCGCGAGCCGCTCCACGTCCACGGCCGTGCCGGTGAACGTCATCGCCGGGTGCAGCGCCAGCGGCAGCGCGCCCGCGCGCAGCGCGGGGTCGAGCACGCCCGTCCCGTACCGCCCCGAGGTGTGCGCCAGGAGCTGTCCGGGGCGCACCGCGCCGGTCTCGACCAGGCCCTCGACCAGGCCGGGCAACACGTCGTCGGGCACCGTGAGCAGCACCAGCTCGGCGCGGGCCAGCACCTCGGCGGGCGACACGAGGGGCACCCCGGGCAGCAGCTCGGCGGCCC
>NZ_JAGMUE010000939.1:0-587 GCF_019049165.1 Streptomyces sp. AC627_RSS907 | reverse complement strand
GTGTGGTGGACGGGCGCTGGGCCGGGTTCGCCGCGGTCGAGGTGGCGCCCGAGTACCGGCGCCGGGGCCTGGCCACCGCCGTGATGGCCGCCCTGTCCCGCGCGGCGCTGGCCGAGGGCGCCTCGGCGGCCTACCTCCAGGTCGAGGCGGACAACGCGCGCGCCCACGCGCTCTACGACGGGCTCGGCTTCCGCCCGCACCACCCCTACCACTACTTCCGCGCCCCACGGGACGACGCCCGCTGAGCGGGTACGCGGCAGGGTACGAGGCACGTATGTACGACACCACGGACCGACGGCGACGATTCGCCGAAGCGGCGCGCGAGGAGCGTCCCGACCTGGCGCTGCTGTGCCTCCTGGTGGGCGCGGAGGCCGACGCGGAGCTGGGCGAGGCGGGTGTGGACGCGGCCCAGATCGAGCTGGACCGGCTGGCCGGGCTGCTGCCCTTCGCGCCGGGCGGCCCGCAGGCGTGGGCCAGCGCCACCGCCGCCCTGCTGGGCGAGGAGTGCGGCTTCCACGGCACCCCGGCCGACTACCGGCGCCTGGACTCCACCCTCCTGCACGAGGTGCTGCGCCGCCGCCGGGGGC